>NZ_JBHTBW010000009.1:616-61959 GCF_042665195.1 Laceyella putida | reverse complement strand
CTGTTGGTCCAGCAGGTCCCAGTGGTCCCGTTGCTCCTGTTGGTCCAGCAGGTCCCAGTGGTCCCTGTGGACCCTGTGGTCCCAGTGGTCCCAGTGGTCCCTGTGGTCCCTGTGGTCCCAGTGGTCCCAGTGGACCCTGTGGTCCCAGTGGTCCCAGTGGTCCCTGTGGACCCTGTGGTCCCAGTGGTCCCTGTGGACCCTGTGGTCCCCTTGCTCCTGGGCAACAAATAAATTTCTTTTTCAAGTGGACCCGCTTACATTTTTTCCGCTTGTGCTTATGTTTTTTGCAGCTCATTTATACCCCCCTTTTCCACTAGTTTATGAAATAGAAAATAGAGGAGATTGGATGAATAACAATTATTACAACCTAATTTTGAATAAAAGGGCATCTTCTAGATATCACCATTTCTGAAAAAGTATCATCCAGATATTTCTTAAACGAAGAGGGGAGACTTTTTCTCAAAGTTGCAGACATTTGTTTACGAAAACCTCATCTCAAATAACTCCTCAAAATAGAACTCTTCAAATTTTTTATTAAGAATTCCGTGAAAATAGGCAATTGGATTTTTTACTACTTTTGTTGATTTTAGCTTACTTATTAACTGTTTAAATGACTGAATGGAGGTTACCAGGACTTGATCTGGTTCTTTTTCACGATTGTTTCGATATGCAGCTAAGTTTGTCTTTTCCAATATTCTTCAATCGTCTTTGCTTCTGGAAAAAAATACTTCACTATGTCAACAAAAGTTCGAGGAACTCGATCACATGTAAAAGTGAAATCTAACTTTTTTCCTTCCGTTCTTTTATCTATTGATTATTAGTTTTAGAAAGATTGATAGTTTTATTTATTAATTAACCGAATTATCTTGTCTGTTGGACGTTTCCATGACAATGTTCCTTATTGTGCTAACGGAGTAGGTTAGTTGAAGAAGTTTTTGTTTCAAGCATTAAGTATCGCTTTTGGTCTTGCTTTTGGTATCGCTTTACTACGAGAGGAAAATAGCTAAAAAATAATAACTCATTTAAGGACAGATAGGGATATTTTCTTCTTCAACTAACGGGTACGTTAATTGAATAACGAAATTATTAATTTACCGCAGTACAATATTAATGTTGTTGTAGTAAATGAGGTCATATGTAGTGCAAAAAAAGGATAGATAAAGCTGATAATGATTGCTTTTATCTATCCTTCTCTTTTACCTTATATAATGTGTGACATTATATCTTTTTTCTTTGTTATCAAGCCAAAATCAGTACAATCTTGACTTTTAATAAAATCATGGAATGGATTCCTTTTTTGTTCAGTTTATTCGGGCCATCTGCACTTGCATTCGGATGGTCCCGTTGGTGGCGTTGACGGGTTTGCTTTGCCCAAGGTAGCCGGTTTTCTGGAAGTTGAAATCATAGGTGCCGGGTGGCACGCGCCAGGTAAACCGTCCCAAGGTGTCCGTATAGCGCAACATGCGGGGAAGAGGGACGGGCCGCTTGCCGGTGGGGACGGGGGTGACGGTGACACCGTGGATGGGGCTTCCTTGCAAGTCCAAAACTTGGCCTGTCACTTCGACAAGTTGTTTCCGCTGTGGGGTCGAGGCGGTTGGATTCTTGACGGGTGCGGTGGTTTGCTCCGGCGGTGTGCCGCAACCACTGAGGAGTAACAGGGCGCAGAGGGTGAGGAGAAAGGTGTGTCGAATGGGCATGGTTGTTCCTCCTTGGCTAAACCGATGGAATGTGTGTTTAACTGCAAAAACTTACGGCTTCTTTCAAATCTGATCGTTCCCTTTCACATGGTATTTGATCCCATGTTCGGCAAGGCATTGGCTCATGTGGTTCGCATCGACCGCTTGGCCGAATGCCACAAATTCTTCTTTGCCCTTGCATCCCGCCGTCAAAGCGGAAACAAGGGCGAGGCTGATGATGAATTTTTTCTTCATTCGTAGTCTTAACCTCCCTAAGCAAGAAATAATCTGATCGTTTGGCAGTCTTATTGTTTTGAGTTTGCTGGTGGATCGGTCTCTCTGCGGGATGTGTTGTTTTTCTACGAGTCGCGATTTTGCTGTGTCCTGTCTGTAGACGAGGGTTGCATTTGCAAATGGGTGTGGAGTGAAAGAGTGACAGCAAAAGCCATATGAAGATGAATATAAGAAGTTATATGAAAGATTGTATAATATATCATGGGTAAAATCATATCTGGTCTCATATCCCATTCCATACGGACTCACTTGACTACTCCCAATGCCTAAAGGCAGGGGATTCTTGGTTAAGTTCCCTTCCACCGAAGGGAACTTAACCAAGCTTAGACCGCCAGCCCAGCGCAGAGTCTTAAACCTTCTTGTAAAATGTTTATCGATGCGTTGATATCTCTGTCATGGTTTGTGTGACACTCTGGGCATGTCCACTGTCTGAGGTTGAGACTTTTTACTTCCTTGTTTCTGTAACCACAGTTGGAACATAGTTGGCTAGATGGAAAAGTTTTTCCGACTTTGACAATGATTCTTCCATACCATTTAGCCTTATACTCCAACATGGATACAAATTCAGACCATGACGCATCGGTAATTGATTTAGCTACGTTGTGGTTTTTAATCATGTTTTTTACCTGTAAGTCTTCCAGACAGATGACTTGGTTTTCGCGAATCAGTTTGGTAGACAGTTTATGTAGAAAATCATGTCTAGCATTAACGATCTTTTCGTGGATTCCAGAAACCTTGACCCGTGCTTTGTTCCAATTGGAACCGCCTTTTTGACGGCGTGATAGGATTCGTTGCAAAAAGGAGGAAAAATAATGGCACGAAAGAAATTTACCACTTCTTTAGATGAAGAAGTGATTAAGCAATTAAAGCTACAAGCTGTTAAAGAGAATACAGATGCTAGCAAGATTATTGAGAAGTTAGTCAAAGAATATTTACAAAAATTATCGGACTTACGAGAGGGTTAAAACCCTCCCTCGTCCGACGCTCGCTCTCATCCCCATAGCTGAAGCTAGGGGTTTTCTCGCTCGCATTGATATAAAAAAATAAACAGGTCCCTGGTTCCAAAAAACGTCGGAATCGGGGACCTTTGTCATGGTTTAACTCGGTTTGAGCCGCACCTTCAAGTGGGGCACGGTTTTGCCCGGACGCGCGTCAACCCGCACTTTGTGTGTGACATAGCTGGGTTTGTGGAAGACGAAGTCATAGGTGCCGCTGGGAACCGTCCAAGAGAAGTGTCCGTCTTTGTCTGTGTAGATGGCGATCTCGGGGATGGGACCACTCGTTTTGTCAGCTGGCTCCGGGGTGACCAAGACCCCGGGCAAGGGATGGCCCGCCGGATCGGTGACGGTGCCGGTGATGGTGACGCGCTGCACCGGTTGGGAATCAGGCGGTTCATCGCCCAGGGCGTTGTTGCATCCGCCGCTGACCATCAGGCCGAGCGAAAGCACGGAAATGAGGAAGATGGAGATGCGTGAGCGGTTCATGATGACCCTCCTTCAACGAAAAAGATAGAGAGGAACCCCCCTCTATCTTTATAGACGTTATTGTGCCTTCCAAGTATTCAAGTTATTGTAAACTTCTTGGGTGATCCGTGTCCCCCGGTTATAGCTGGAACCGCCGTAGACGCCATTGGTGTGGATGGCGATGGCGCAGGTGCCGCAATCGGAGTAGCTGTTTTGGTAGACGGGCGAACCGCTTTGGCCACCATAAGTGTCGTTTGCGTAAAGCAGTTTGTATGTTTGGGTTTCGCGAATTTGATCGGCATGTTGCCATTGGGTTCCGTATGTTTTGTCACCGGGATATCCGCTGATGTTTTCCGCTGTGCCGTTCAAGGAACCCGATTGGTAACGGTAACCGAACCAACCGGTGGCGTTTCCGATGTCCTTGTCCAGTTTGATGGCGCCGTAATCATAGTTGGAATCTCCATTTTGCACCCACCCGGATACGGAGAAGAATTCCACCCCATTGGCGGAACCATAGGGAAGGCTGTCTCCGTCGCGTCCGGGATAGACCGTGGCGGAGGAAGCCCATTTATTATTGTTTGGATCATAAATGCAATGCCCGGCGGTGGCCACGGTATCCGGCCCGATGAGCCAGCCGGTGCATCCGCCGATATCGCTGACGATATGTACGATGGCGCTGTAAGGATAGGAAGCGGTGTCGGTCACACGCGTGCGGTTATCCGAGCCGATGACGGATTCGGTATGCGCATTACGTTGGGGTTTGGCTTCATTCGCGGGCGCATCAAGGTAGATCCGCTCTTGGGTGCCCCTGTGCCCTTTGGTGTAAGCGCCAAAGCGTTGTTTGACCATGTCTTTGTCTTGTTTGACGGGATGGACGGTTCTCCCTTTGTTGGAAACGGGGGTGTGGGGAGACACTGTCGCCGCCGAAGTGGCATCGACGGCGTACCCACTGAAAGGGAATGTGATGGAGCACAAAAACGAAAGGGCAACAGCAGCAGAAAACATTCGTTTTTTGATCAGCATGGATCGAACTCCTTTGTAGGTTTTGACACGGATCTGACGGATGGCCAGATCTTCTTGGTGGGCTCAAGCTACACCAAGCAATCCCCGCGCGTCACACGGTTCCATAAAGTGGATTTCTTGGGACCGAATGTCTACTCTGTGAATATTATAAATAGAGACAAAAATATTTACAATCTTAATATTTGATTATTAATCAACTTTTTTGTGTCATATCTATTTATATAAAAGGTTGTTTGTTTATTAGGGGATTTTTTATCTTGGTGAATGATATTATTTTGAATAGTCAATAAAAATCGGATTGAAGATGAGGTGGGCGGCAGGGGACGTTTTCTTTTGGTCGGCGCGGATCTTCGTGATGGGGCCGTCGGGCATGGGGGAGCAGGCGCTTTATGATTCGACCGTGCATTGTGGGTAGCCGCGACAAAGGGAAAGATCCCCGTTGGCGGGGGATCTTGAGGCTGCTGACAAAGTGGCCCCGGAGTCGATTTTTGAGTCTGCGTTCCTTGGTCGCTTTATCAGGAAGTAGCTCCGTCGCCGAACTCCGGCGCGGGCAAAGTCACTGTCGTTCTTAGTGTTGCCCGCTGCCCTCCTCCGTTCGGCACTCCGCTTGTTTCACAGCTCCCAGTCACTCCGCTTTCAAAAATCTTCCTTCTCTAGGCTTTGTCATTATCCTGAGATCCCCGTTGGCGGGGGATCTTCTTTGTGTGCGCGTCAGGATGTGGCCTTGCCTGTTTTCGTGTCAAATTGATGCGGTTTAAACGAAACGAGGCGACCCGCCCGATGAAACACGCGATGCGGCATGGCCTCATATCCCTTTTCACGCAACAGATGGAAAGCCATTTGTTTGGCGGCGTCATCCGTCGCGGCTTCCAATGCTTGGTCGATCAACACTTGGCCATTGCCATCGTAAACGGTCATATGATACATGTGCCTGTTTCCCCCTTTGCAGAGCAATTGGTAATAATCTCATTATATTAAATATGAATAAAAAAGAGGAGCCTGAGTAAAAGATACTGAACGTTTCAACGATGCCATAGCACGTACCCGGACCAGTGCGAATGTTCAAATTGGCATTGACTGGGTATTTATCATATACATCAGCAAAGGTTACTGATTCAGGCACCAACAAAGCGGAGAAAGCCAAACCCAGGGATGTTACCCAAGAGCTAATTTCTCAAGCATAAAGTTGAACCTCCTCAAAAATGTTAATATGCCACTATCAAGCTGATTTTTAGTATGATGCTGTTCTTGCTTCACTAAAATATGACCCATCGTCATGCAATCCCCACGCGTAGGACGTAACGTTGTGGTCGTTTTCCTGAAGAGTCCAACAAACGGATTGGCCACCTCTTAATTCGCATTCATAGCTCCGTCCGTCGCTGTTGCGAACGATCCGCGCTTTGCCTAATCCGCGCACACTCGGTTCATGGGGATAATTTGCGGTTATTCTTGCCCAAGTCGTTTCACAGGAAGGACTATAGCGCAATTCAATAACAGAATCGGCGTCAATTCTGGCTGAATGAACCGTTCTCGCATCGTTGGCGCAAGGTGTTTGATCTGGCCAGGTTCCGGTCCAACTCTCCGACCATGCATATGTGTGACTATTGAATCCAAAAAAGGTAATAACAAACACAGTGAACAATATAGAAAAGTCGTAAAAAAATAGGAGGCAGCGAAGCGCAGGAAGTGCGTAACTCCCTCTGCCAAAAAAACTCTTCCTTTGTGTTCATATAAATAAAGGAAGAGTTTTTTTCTATTCATTTTGCATTTCAGTCGATTAAGGGATTCTTTTATTCGGCATGGGATGGTTTGAGTTTGCCGAATGCCGTTTGATCCAATGCTTTTTTCAGGTCTTTGCGCATTTCCCGTTCGACGTTGGCCTGTTCCCCGTTTTCGGTTCGGGCATTGATGCGAATGATTGTTTCGGTGGCATTCATGTTTTCCACACCCAAGACTTTCGGGCCTTCGACAATGGCGGGAATGCGTTGTTTCATCTTTTGGCATTCTTGTTCCAGGAATTTGATCACTTGCTCCACGTCGATGTCTGCGGGCAACGGGAGGTCCACTGTGGCTTGCATCACACCGCGAGAGTGGTTGGTGAGTGATTTGATGTCACGATTCAAAAGGAAATGAAGGTCTCCATTGGTCGAGCGCAATTGCAAGGTACGCAGACCCACGTGCTCCACGGTGCCGCTGTAGCCGTTAACGGTGATCTCTTCCCCCACATGGACTTGGTCTTCCAGCAACATAAAGAAGCCGGTGACGATATCGCTGACCAGGTCCTTGGCGCCAAAGCCGATCGCCAATCCCAAGACGCCGGCGCTGGCGAGAAGAGCCGAAATGTTGATTCCGAATTCGGATAAGATGGACACCAAGGCGATGAAGAAGATCACATAGGAGGCGATGTTGATCAGAAGACTCTGTATGGTGTGGATGCGCTGCTGCGTGCCTTTATTCAGCCGTTTGCTCGATTCGGTTGCGCGCACAATGATTCTTTTGATGATGACATGGGCGATGTAAGCCAGAACGAGGATAACGAGGATCTTGATGGCGGAACCGAAGATGCCGCCGATTTGGAAGAGATTGAACATAGCTGTTCCTCCTGTTTTTTGTCGCATTTATTTCGTATTGCTGATTTTCTCGCCAACCACTATAATCCATTTGCGGATATGTATGAAAAGGTGGTTGATCCTGTGAGTCAATCATGGTCAAAGAAACGGTTTTATATCTTGGTTCTGGTCGTGTGCATTACCGGGGCGTCGCAAGGCTTGCTCATTCCTTTGTTGACGACGTTGCTAGAAGAACAAGGCGTCAGCCCGGATGTCAATGGACTCAGTGCCACGGCGTTGTATGTAGGGATTCTGATCGCTTCTCCGCTCAGCGCGTCCCTGGTGGGGCGATACGGATACAAGAAGATGGTTTTGTTCGGACTGTTCATCACCACCCTGGCGGTGGCGCTCCTGCCTTTCTTCTCCGGCATCTGGGAGTGGAGCGTCCTCCGGTTCATTGTGGGCATTGGGGATAGCCTTCTTCATTATGCTACCCAATTATGGATTACCACAACAGCTTTGGAGAGTGAACGGGGGAAACGCATTTCCCAGTATGGATTCGCCTATGGGTTGGGGTTTGGGATGGGGCCGCTTGGGCTGAACCTGTTGGTTTTCGGCGAAAATGCCCCATTGTGGACCATGCTGGGTCTCTTGGTCGTCACTTTGTGTCTGGCCCTTCAGCTGCAAGAAGAGGCAAGCCCGGTCACTGATCAGCAACGGGAGTCCAAAGCGACGAAACATCAGGTGGCCACCGTGTACCGCGTCGGTTTGGTCGCGTTGTGCCCGGCGCTCTTATACGGCTTTTTGGAAGCGGCGTTGGCGGGCAACTTCCCGGTGATCGGTTTGCGCGAGGGCATCTCCAAATCGTGGATTTCGGTGCTGATTTCCGCCTTTGTGTGGGGAAGTTTGGTCTTCCAGATTCCACTTGGCATACTGGGTGACAAAATCGGTCGGAAACGCTTGTTGATGGCGGTATGCAGTATTGGCGCCGTGGGGATGTTTCTCATCCCTTTTTTGATGTCGAATGTCTGGGCCCTGTTTATCGCGTTTTCCCTCATCGGTGGGATGATTGGCTCGATCTTTTCCATGGGTTTGGCGTTTTTGGCCGATTTGCTGCCGGCGCGTCATCTCCCCACTGCGAATGTGATCGCGTCGGTTCACTTTAGCCTGGGCAGCATGTTGGGCCCCTATCTGGGCGGATTGTCAATCAAAGTGTGGGGCGGCCATGTGTTGTTCTATTTGATCGCCGGCGCTTTGGCATCGTTTGTCTTGCTTGCGCTGACGTACCGGAGTGCGGTCGTGGCGGAACCTTCCTTGCCCGTGCAAGAAAAACAGATCGGTTAATAAGGAAGCCCCCTTCCCTTATCATGCGGGAACGGGGTTTTCGTTTAGTATTCTCTTTGTTCCCACTCACTTCCTGTCACTTGGAGCGGAAGGATATGTCCATTTTCGAAAACGAGAGCGGGCTTGCCCACGTACCATCCCCGCCCGTTGACCGAGCCATCGGTTTGGTAGCGGAACCGCACATGACGAGCGGTGTCGGGGAGGGGCAAGCTGGGGTGTTCCCAACCCTGGCTGCGTCCAGTGAAGGAATAGAGGGGCTGCCAAGCATTCCCGTCGGTTGAAACTTCCACGATGCCGAAATCGACGCCTGCTTCGATGTGGTGCCAAGTGGAGAATTGGAGTTTCCTCTTTCCCGTATGCTCAGGGAGCGTGGCCGTCAGCGTGCGGTTCAATTGATCACCGTATCCGGCAAACCAAGCGGGCTGTCGCATCGACACAGGGATGGCGTCGGCGGTAAGGCGGGCCGTTTGCCGTCTGACTGGATTGAGTGAAGGCGTTTGGCGGGTCGGGTGGACCCGGTTGGTGAGCAGGATCGTGATGGTGCTTTGTTCGCGATTGATGACCAGTGAAGTTCCGGTGAAACCGGTATGGCCAAACGCATATGGACTGGCCAAGGCGTCCATATACCAACCTTGATTCAGCTCCCAGCCCAACCCGTGGTCATCTCCGGGGAAGTCCGCATTGAAGTTGTGTTCCATCAACTCCACCGTCTTTTCTTCCAGGATGCGGGTGGAACCGTATTTCCCTTTCAACAGAAAGAGATGGGCCAATTTGGCCAGATCGCCCGCAGTGGAAAAAACGCCGGCATGGCCCGCAACCCCGTCCAGGGAAGCGGCGTTTTCGTCATGCACTTCGCCCCAGACCAGTCCCCGGTCGGGAGAAGACTGATATTCCGTGGCGGCGGTGCGGTATTTGAGCCAGGCGGGTGGATTATACATCGTATGTTTCATGCCGAGCGGTCCGGTGACGGTCTCTTTCACATATTGGTCGAGCCGTTCGCCGGAAAGGCGTTCGACCAAGGCTCCCAGGGCAATCATATTGAGATCGCTGTACACATAGGTGCTTCCCGGCGCGTGATCGAGCGGGTAGCGGAAGACCTCGGCAAGGCGGTCGTCCCGGTTATGGCCCATGGTGTACAAGGGGATGCCGGGACGGAAACCGGAGGTGTGCGTGAGCAATTGCTTGATGGTGACGGATGCCTTTCCATTTTGCGCGAACTCTGGAATGTAGCGGCTCACCGGATCATCCAGCGCAAACGCGCCTTCTTCATAGAGATTCATCACGGCGATGGTGGTGAAGATTTTACTGATTGAAGCGAGATCAAAGAGGGTGTGATTGTCCATGGGCACGGGATGGGCGAGGGGTGTTTGTTGTTGGTCGAGATATTTTGCGGCATAGCCATACGCCTGTTGTTTGACGATGACACCGCGCCGGGCGACCAGCAAGACCGCACCCGGCATATGCCCTTGGTTGATCGCCTGTCGGATGGAGGTGTCCAATGCGTTGAGCGGCTCTGGTCGCATGCCCGCGGCTTGCGGTGGTCCCGCGTGCAGGACAGGGCTCGTCGGAAACGGAACATCCCAGCTTGCCGGTTGCGATAGAACTTTCGGCATGACAGGGGGGAGGGGTTTGTACTCTTTTTCAGTCAATGGGTCGGGAGCGGCATGCAGAACAGACGGGATGGACATGAGAAGGGTCAAAAGGAGACTCGACAGAGGTACCCAGGGTGGGCGAAGATGCATGCGGATACCCTCCTTTTATTTGTTGGGGTTATTATTTATATTTTATCAAAAATTTCTTCATAAAAACAAAAAAACCCCCTGTAAAGGGAGTTTGTTGACAATGCGGCCCCGGAGTCGATTTTTGAGTCTTCGTTCCACAGTCGCTTTATCGGGAAGTAGCTCCGTTGCCGAACTCCGGCGCGGGCTTGTTCTCGTGAGTTTGAGGGCCTGTCCTCGTAAGTTTGAGGGCCTGTCCTCGTGAGTTTGAGGGCAAAGTCACTGCCGTTCTTAGAGTTGCCCGCTTACCTTCTCCGTTCTTAATGAAGCTTGATAAAAAGCTCCCAGTAACGAAGCTTTCACCCCCAGGGTACAGGCAAAAATCTTCCTCCTCTGGGGTTTGTTATTAGTGAAGGCGGCATATTTAGTAGCGGGCAAACTCCTACACTTGATAGCGGAATCCATCATGCGCGATATGGGTGCGGCGAAAGACGGATTGTGCTTCCGCCAATAGCTGCGCATGATCTTCCTGCATAAAGCGAGAGCTGATATGGGTGAGAATCAGGGCTTTGGCGTTGGCTTCCTTTGCCAGGGTTGCCGCTTGGACACAAGTGGAGTGATGATGGGCGTTGGCCAGGTCTTCTTGTCCCGCCCCGTAGGTTGATTCGTGAACCAATAGGTCGGCGTCTTGCGCCAAGATTCCGGCGGCTGGCGTGGGACGGGTATCTCCCAAGATCGCCAGGATGCGGCCCGGTTTGGGAGGATGGATAAATTCTTTGCCGTCGATGACGCGCCCATCGGGAAGGGTGACGGTTTTCCCTTGTTTGATCTCCTGATACAAGGGACCCGGAGGGATTTGCAGGGCTTTCAGCTTCTGCGCATCCAATGCTCCCGGTTGATCCTTCTCCTGAAGCCGATAGCCGTAACAAGGGATGCCGTGATCCAATTTCTTCACTGTTACGGTAAAGTGATCTTCCTCGATCACATCCCCATCTTCCACTTCTTTGATGGTGAGGGGATAGCGCAAGTAAGTGCAACTCGTTTCCATCGTCACTTCAACAAAGGTGCGCAATCCTTTGGGGCCGTATAAAGTAAGGGGTGTTTCGGCGCCCTGAAAGCTGCGGCTCCCCAACACACCAGGGAGACCGTAGATATGGTCCCCGTGGAGATGGGTGATGAAAATCCGGCTGACTTTCCCCAATCGGATGGGATGGTCCAGGATTTGGTGCTGGGTCGCCTCACCGCAATCGAAGAGCCATGTTTCCCCTTTATACTCCGGCATGATGAGGGCGAGGGCCGAGACGTTGCGTTGTTTGGATGGAATGCCGGCGCCTGTGCCCAAGAATAAAAGTTCCATCCGCACAGCCTCCTTTCGATGATGATTCCGGACGTCATGTCATTTGGTTACGGCTTGTTTGTTGTACGCCAGCACCCAGCGAACCGCTTCCGCGACCGAAGAGGCGACATGGGTTGCCTCTTGTTTCACCGCGTCATCCGCCACCGCCATCGCGAAACTGTGCGGGGTGAGCCGCAACATGGAGATATCGTTGTAGGAATCACCGATGCAGGCCACTTCCTCTTCCTTTATGCCCAGATGGTCGATTAATTTTTTCAGGCCGGCGCCCTTGGAGATGCCGGGTGGCATAAAGTCGATGCAATGCCGGTCCGAAATGAAAGAGTCCACTTTGCCCGGGAAGCGTTCCTTCACCGCTCTTTCCAACTTCCTGATTTCGTCCATATCGCCGATGTAGCATAACTTGCTGGCGTGGATGGAGGTGCCCAAGCAGTCGAGCACCTCCGCATGCTCTTCAATCGGCATGCGCATTTGCGCCTCGATCTGTTTGACCATTTCGTTCTTGCGCGGGACAAACATGGAGTCTTCTTGGCTGATGAAGCCGGCGAGTTGGTAAGGTTCCGCCATTTGAAACAATTCGCGGGCCGTATCCCCGTCAAAATGGGAGGACAACAGGCATTGATTGCTTGTGTTATAGATGAAAGCACCATTTTGGCTGATGCGATGAAACGTTCCATTCAGTTCATTCATCACGTTGACCAGTTCTTTATCCATGCGCCCGGAGGCGAGGCAAACCTGAACCCCTTCATCCACCAGGGCACGCAAAGCTTCTTTGTTCTCCGGACTCACTGTTTTCTCATCATTGAATAAGGTATTGTCTAAGTCACTTACAAATAAACGGATCATCGTCACATGACACTCTTTCTATTGTAATAATGATATTATTTAGGTTAACACACTTTGCTTCATAAAAGTAAGTCTGGGGAGAATTTAACTTATTTCACATGAATGTTTAAATTTCTCTGCACTGCGCATCAAAGCGGTTGCGATATAGTGTAAGAAAAGACACAAAGAGTAGGGGGTTGGGAGATGAACTTGTTTATGCTGAACCTTTCCATTGTGGCGGGGTTGGTTGTGTTGGTGGGTGTGGGCCTGTCCATTCGCTTTGGCAAGCAAACGCCTCCGCTGGTGAAACCGGCCAATATGTTGAAGCCGGCCGAGTGGCCCGCGGAGGATGTGACGGTTGGATGGGTTGGGCACTCCACTGTCTTAATGAGCTTATATGGAGTGAAAGTGATTACGGATCCGGTATTGGGCGACCGCGTCGGTCAACAACTCGGGGTGGGAGACTGGCAAATTGGGCTACGGCGCCATGTCGCACCCGCGGTCACTTATGAAGATTTGGGCGATGTGGATGTGATTCTGTTGTCCCATGCGCACTTTGATCATTGCGATATTCCCACGTTAAAGCGGTTGGCGCACCCGGATGCGGTCGTGATCGTACCCAAGAATATTTCGCATCTGTTAAGGGGACTTCCTTTCAAACGGATCGTGGAGCTGGGCGGGGAAGAGAAAGTGGAGCTGGCGGAATGGGGGTTGACTGTCAGGGCTGTCCCAGTGAAACACTGGGGCAATCGTTATCCATGGAATACAAATTATGGCTATACCGGCTACCTGCTTGAAAAGCGGGGAACGAGAATTTTCTTCCCGGGCGATACCGCCTATACTCCCGATTTCTATCGGTTGCGCGATCTGGGGCAGATTGATGTGAGCTTTATGCCGATCGGCGCTTATTATCCGGACAAATACCAGTGGGCGCACTGCACCCCCGAACAGGCCTGGCAGATGTTTATCGACACGGGGGCGAAGGTGTTGGTGCCGATCCATTGGGATACGATCAGGTTGTCGCAAGAGCCCCTGCATGAGCCGCTTGAACGGTTGTTGGCGGTGAGCGGAGAAGAGCGGGATCGGATTGTGATTAAGAAGCATGGGGAAACCTATACGTTGGTGAAAAAGAAAACGGCGGTATAAAGGAAAATCCCCCTCATGGACGGTTGTTTGTCCGGAGGGGGGCTTTTATTTAAATGCGTTGATTTTTTGTTACTAGGGCGTGTCTGATAAATATGTCTCCTATCGATCAACTTGATTTGCCAGACATGCCCTAGTTCGTCTGCAGTTCGGCCAATTCCTTTTTCAAGATAGCCGCTTTGATGGCCATGTAATCCACTTCATCCGGCAAGGCGTCTTTCAGCGGGCGCAGTTTGTGCGCTCCCAATTCATCGATCTTCCGCATGATGAGCGCTTCCCATTTGGCCGGGATGAAAGAGTCCCAGTCGAGCGGATGGCCATCCAGGCCCGCGCGGATGAGATGGTCCTCAATCGTTCCCCGCGTCAGTTGGCGCAATTGGGTGATTTCATCGATCGATTTCCCTTCCGTGAACAACCGATAGGTGAGCAGATGACTTTGCTCTTTTTCCGCCTTCCCGTTCGGTTCCTGGGCGGGAGCCGTTTGTTTGCGCCCGTGTTTGTCCACGTGTCCTTGAATCAAGGTTAAGAAGGCTTGGCCATATTTGGCGTATTTTAATTCACCCACGCCGGGGATCGCCAGCATTTCGCGTTCGGTAATCGGCAAACGCCGGCACATCTCTTTGAGCGTGCTGTCCTGAAAAATGAGGTAGGGTGGCAATTGTTCCTGCTCCGATATCGTTTTGCGCAATGCGCGTAATTCTTCAAACAACAGGGAGCCATGGCTGGGCTCGAGCACGGGTGTGCGCCCTTCTTCCTTATGTAGCAACACGCGGCGGGTGCCTTTTAGGACTTCAATCGCCAGCGGGGTCAGTTTGGCGACAGGGACGCTCGGATGCGATAGGTTGAGGGTGATGTATTTGTGGGTCACCAACTGATGGCAGAGCTGGACAATCTCTTTTTCGGTCCGGTCGCTCATGATGCCGTAGGTGGAGAGGCGGTCCAGTCCCCAATCGAGGATGCGTTTGCTCTTGGAACCGCGCAAAACCTTCGCGAGAATGGTGAAGCCAAACCGTTCATTCATGCGCTTCATGCAGGAGAAGATCTTTTGCGCCTCGATGGTGCGGTCTTCTTGGTCCCCCAGTTTTTTGCGACAATTGCCGCATTTGCCGCATGTGTAAGGGTGCTGATCGCCAAAATAACGGATAAAGGCTTGTTGATAACATTCATCGGTAAAGCAGTAATCGACCATGAACCGCAATTTGCCGAGCTCAAATTCCTTGCGGTCCGCCGCCATCTCGGAGTGGTCGATCAGGTATTTTTGCGTCTGGATGTCCGTGGGGGAGAAGAGCAGGATGCACTCGCTCTCATCCCCATCCCGCCCGGCCCGCCCGGCTTCTTGGTAGTAACATTCAAGGTTGCGGGGCAGATTATAATGAATCACAAACCGGACGTTGGATTTGTCGATGCCCATTCCGAAGGCGTTGGTGGCGACGATGGTCTGAATCCGGTCATATGAGAACGCTTCTTGGGCCCGAGTCCGCTCTTCATCGCTCATCCCCGCATGATATTTGGCGACGGGGAAGCCCTCCTCCTCCAGGTATTGGTGCAGTTGATCCACTTCTTTGCGGGTGGAGCAATACAGGATACCCGTCTTTCCCTGATGTTCACGGAGATACTGCGCGATGAATTCCCGTTTCTGTCCCTCGCGGTGCACATAAAAAGACAGGTTGTCCCGTTCCAACTTCGTCGAGAAAATATGCTTCGGTGCGATTTGCAACAAGTTGGCGATATCGTCGCGGACATCGATCGTGGCTGTGGCGGTGAGGGCGGCGATCAATGGGCGGCGCGGCAATTGAAGGAGCAACTCGGCCATGGACCGGTAGCTTGGTCGAAAATCATGTCCCCATGTCGAGATGCAGTGCGCCTCATCGATGGTGACGAGATAGATGGGGAGCGTCTCGAAAATGGTTTGGAAACGTCCCGACTCCAAACGCTCCGGCGCGATATAAAGCAATTTGACCTTGCCTTCGCGCAAAGCCTCGATCCGCTGTTCGATCTCATAGGAATGCAAGGTGCTGTTGATATAAGTGGCGGGGATGCCCAACTGCTTCAAGCCATCCACTTGATCCTTCATCAGGGAGATCAAGGGGGAGATGACGATCGTGATTCCGGGAAACATCAAAGCGGGAATCTGGTAGCAGATGGACTTGCCCCCGCCCGTTGGCATGATCCCCATGGTGTTATGGCCAGCCAGGATGCTTTGGATGATTTTGCGCTGTCCCGGCCGGAAGGCGTCATAACCATAGATTTTCTGCAAGAGTAGTTCCGCTTGTTCAATCGACACCTGAATTCACCACCTACTAACATAGCCCGACGTTTTATGCAACTATTTTACATGATTTTTCCGGTGTCCGCATGAAGGAATTCTCGGAGCAAAACGGTTTTAAGGAATCCATCGCCCATCTCATGCTTGTGAGAAGGATACTTAGAAATATATTCTTTATATGAATATGGAAAGACTGGAGGAGCGAAAAGCATGTTATTCATAGACAACCAGAATATCACCGACCCGCGGATTAACTTGGCGATCGAAGAATACGCGCTGAAGCATCTGGATATCGAGGAGACGTACCTCTTGTTTTATATCAATGAACCTTCCATCATCATTGGGAAACATCAAAACACAGTCGAAGAAATCCATGTGGATTATGTGAGGGAAAAGGGCATTCACGTGGTGCGCCGCCTGTCCGGTGGCGGGGCGGTGTACCATGACTTGGGCAACCTGAATTTCAGCTTTATCACCAAAGACGATGGGAAGAGCTTTGCTAATTTCCGCAAATTCACTGAGCCGGTCATTGACGCGCTGCGGAGCTTGGGCATTGAAGCGGAACTGAGCGGACGCAATGACATCTTGGTTGACGGGAAGAAAATTTCCGGCAATGCCCAGTTCTCCACACGGGGTCGCATGTTTAGCCATGGCACGCTGATGTTTGACGTCAATATCGATGATGTGACGAAAGCTCTGCAAGTGAAAAAGGAAAAAATCGAGTCCAAAGGGATTAAGTCGGTACGCAGCCGGGTGGCCAATATCACCGATTACTTGGCGGAGCCGATGACGATCCAAGCATTTCGGCAAGTGTTGTTGGAGCATATTTTTGCCGGCCACAAGCCGATTCCGCAGTATGTGCTCACGGATAAGGACTGGGCCCGCATTGAGGAAATCTCCAAGGCGCGTTACCGGAACTGGGATTGGAACTTTGGGGAGTCGCCGGAGTTTAACGTTCAGCACAGCAAGCGGTTCCCGATCGGCTCGATCGACATTCGCTTGGATGTTGGTGAAAAAGGCGTCATCAAGCAGTGCAAAATTTATGGAGACTTCTTTGGCGTGGGGGATGTGGCGGATATTGAACAGCGACTGTGCGGAGTGAGGTATGACCGACCGTCCATCGCCCAAGCCTTGGCCGATCTGGATGTAACGCATTACTTCGGCGATATCTCGAAAGAGGAATTCATCGACTTGGTATATTAATGGTTTGGCACACTTCAGCTTGGGGGCTGGAGTGTTTTTTTGACATGGGCAAAAAGGTGGTTAACCTATAGATGAGAAAGGGAAATGAAGAAGATGACTGAGACATGGATTGAATAGTGGAATGAAAATATGGTGAATGCCATGGTATGTGGTCAAAGCGTTTTTCTTTCTCGTTGGCTTCGTTTTGATCGGCTTGGCTGTCCATGTCGGGTTGGTGTTGGCGTAAAGGGGTTTCTCATCATAAAAAAGCGATGTTCCGCTGACGCGACATCGCTTTTTCTCATACAATATGTTTCAATTCGCCCTCATCCATGCGTTTGTTAAGCGCCGCCATGAACTTGTCCTGTTTGTGGTGAAGCACATGTTCCAACACGAATTCATGATAGCCCTGTTCGAACAGAAGATAAAGTACGCTTCGGTAGATTTTGGGGCGATGGGGTTGGGTCGGATCGATGAGCTGGATGCTGGTTTCATCATATTCTTTGGTCGTTTCCAACAAGAAGAGGGTGCTTTGGCGCCCATTGGGCAAGGTAAACGCATATTCTTCCAGCACATAACGATTCCGGTTTCCGCTGAATAGGATGCGCTCCTTGGGGATGAGCGGGAGGTGTTGTTGTTTTAGGATGTGGGGTGAGATGGTCAGATCGAGGCGGTCATGTTGCGTTGAGATGAAGCGACGGACCGCTTTGTAGTTGCCAAGAGCGGGAACAAGGGAAACACGTCCAAGAAACGTTTGGATAATCAGTTTATTCCCGATGATTTTGTATCCGAACAAAATGTCTTGGTCGATAAAGCCCCAGCCCTTTGGTGAAAGGGAGATGCGGCCCAAACACAGGAGCTGTTGCAATTTGACGCGCAACAATTGCAGATGCGGGCACGGGCTGATTCGCTCGATCCAGCGTTCATACGCATGGGTATCGATGTGTACGGTCAACTTCGTTGAAGCGACGGGGACACGATGGTGATGCGTGTGGCGTCGTTGCCGCTTCACGACGTGTATGAGCTCATGCTTGCTGAGATGTTTATCATAAAACGGATAACATGTCCAATTGGTAAGTTTGATCTTTTTATTAATGAACGTCTTACTATTTAAGACCTGATAACTAAGAGGATTTCGTTTGATTTCATTAATCCGATTTTTGGAAGGGAGTGGTGTGTCGGATGGCCTGTGGCTATACATGGGAGCCACTCCTTTCTTTATTTGACTAGGATCGGAACCGGCCCGGTCCTATGCTTAGACAGGATGAGAAAAAATGGGTTGTATATTCATAGTATCATAAGTAACTGGATTTATGCGAATATTTTTATACATTTCCACAAATAGAATTTTCATGTTTTTCGCGTGTGAGGTTCGCATGTTTTGATTGAAAAGAAGCCTTTTTCGTCATGTTGTTTTGTTGGGAAAATCATTCATTTTAACCAAATGGGATCAATCTCGATTTAGGGCTATGGTTATAGTTAATATGGGCAAGCTACCCTCTCATCCGAAAAGGAGAGGGTGGAGTGAAAAAAGTGTTCTATTTGCGGATCATTCATATCCAGCCACACACCCAAGTTATCTCAATACATTAATACCCGTTTTTAATAAAAGTTATGATCATATTCACATAAAACCTTGACAAAACTCTGAATATTCTATTACGATAAAAACAAACAAGCGCTTGTTTTACAGAAAGGGTCGACCTATGCCAAGACGAGGAAGAAGAGAAGAGATTCTAGCCATCGCTTGTCGCTTGTTCAGTCAAAAAGGGTATCATGGCACGACAATTCGCGATATTTCCGAAGCGTGTGGCATTTTGGCTGGAAGTTTATATGCCCATATCAATACCAAGGAAGATTTGTTGTTTGAGATTACGGACCGTGGGGCAGACGCATTTTTGCGTTCGCTTACGCCCATTGTGGAAAGCGACGTCCCCGCCCGGCAGAAACTCAAGTTGGCTGTCCGTGCGCATATCCAAGTGGTGGAAGCGAATCTGGAAGCGGCTACGGTCTTTTTCCATGAATGGAAAGCTTTGACGGGCGAACGGTTTTCCCAGATTCAAGAGAAACGCGACCAATATGAGGGATTGTGGGCGACGATTTTGGCGGAGGGCGTTCGTGAAGGAATCTTTCAGCTCCAGGATGAGAAGTTTGCCCGTTTGTTGGTCTTGTCGGTGGGAAACTGGATTTACCAATGGTATCGCCCCGACGGCGAGTTGTCGGCGGAAGAGATCGCGGATCGCTTTGTGTCGTTGATGTTGCATGGCTTTGCGAGATAGAGCTGGGGGGAGAGAGACTTGGAAGAGTACCGCTACGAATCGTTTATGGAGCGGCTCCGGCGCGGGGAGAAGATCGAAGCGACCGATTGGATGCCGGATGAATACCGAAAACTGTTGATCAAATTGATCCATATGCATGCGGTAAGCGAGATCATGGGCGCTTATCCGGAAAAAGAATGGGTTCCCAAAGCGCCCAGCTTGCGGCGCAAACTGGCGATCATGGCCAAGGTGCAGGATGAGATGGGACATGGGCAGCTATTGTTGCGCGTCGTGGAAGATTTGTGCGCCCCATGGGGCAAAACGCGTGAGGGGCTCATCGAAGACATTTATCGGCAACGGGTGAAGTTTCACAATGTCTTTCACATGGAAGCTCGTACCTGGGCCGATGCGGGGGTGATTGGATGGCTGGTGGATGGAGCCGCGATCATTAACCAGGCGGCGCTCCTGGAAACGTCCTACGCCCCTTATGCCCGGGTATTGAAGCGCATTTGCGCGGAAGAGAGTTTCCATATGCAGCATGGGGAGAATATCATCTTGGCTTTGGCGATGGGAACGGAAGCGCAACGCGAGATGTTGCAAGAGGCGGTCAATTATTGGTGGGAGTCGTTGTTGTTCTTTTTTGGCCCCAAAGAGGTCACTGCGGCGGCGGAGCGAATGCTTTACTATGGCATCCGCACTAAGACGAATGAGGAGTTGCGGCAAAAGTTTTTGGACAAGTATGTGCCGCGCATCCGGTCACTTGGCCTGACGGTGCCCGATCCGGAGTTGCGCTATGATGAGGCGGACCGATGTTGGCGCTATTCGGAGCCGGATTGGGAGAAGTTTGGCCGGATCGTGCGCGATAGTCTGGGCCCCAAGTCGCAGGAACGGATGGAGTTGCGCCGTCATGCCCACGAAGGTCAGCGCTGGGTGCGTGAAGCGATGATTCGTTCCCGGGCTTTGGTGCATGCGGTATGAGGTGGGATCAAATGACTGAAAAAATGGAATATGGCATCTATGAAGTGTTTGTGCAACGGACGCATCTGGATCAGCATGCCCATGTGGGCAGTTTGCTGGCCCCTTCCGCCGATGTGGCGGTGCAGGTGGCGCGGGAAAACTTTTTGCGGCGGGAGAAGGCGGTCAACTTGTGGATCGTTCCCCGGGAACACATCACAGCCACTCCTTATGCCGATGAATGGTTGGGCCGCGAGTTTGACCGGAGTTACCGTGAAGTGGCCGGTTATACGGAAAATGGGCGATTGTGGCGCATGTTCAAAGAGAAAGCGCTAACATTGGAGGAAATCGTGGCCTATGTGGAGAGCCGTGATAAAGGAGGGCGAGGGAATGGAGATCAGAGACGCAGCCCAGGCCCGTAACCATCCGGATTATTGTCAGGTTTTGACCCAGTGGCTGTACCAATTGGCGGATGATGAATTGACATTGGGTCATCGGGATTCGGAGTGGCTGGGTCTGTGTCCCGATATCGAAGGGGATGTCGCTTTCAGTTCCATTGCGCAAGATGAAGTGGGGCACGCGGTGTTTTACTTTGAGCGGTTGCATGAGTTGGGTGAACCCCATCCCGATCTGCTTGCCTTTGCGCGAAAGAGCAGTGAACGGCGCAATGCGCGGCTGGTGGAACAGGAAAATGGCGATTGGGCCTACTCCATTCTGCGCCATTTTCTCTACGATGTCTTTGATGCGGTTCGCCTCGAAGCGATGCGGGAATCCAGCTATCTTCCCCTTCGTCATGGCGTGGCCAAGATCCAGCGGGAAGAAGTGTATCACCTGTTGCATATGAAGACTTGGCTGATCCGGATGGGAAGGGCGGGTGGAGAAGCGCGCCAACACTTGGACGAAGCGGCAGGGCGGATGTGGTTCCAACTGGGTGACCTTTTTTCCTTTGGCGAGCGGGAAGAAGCGCTCCTGCAGTTTGGGATCGTTCGCCTCTCCGCCGCCGAATGCAAAAGGCAGTGGCAGGAGCAAGTAAAAGCGGTTTTTCAACAAGCGGAACTCCCATGGCCGGGTGAGATCCCACCAGTGGAGCGAGATGGCCGCTTAGGCCAGCATGATCCCGCCCTGGAACAACTGTTGGCGACGCTGACCGAAGTGTACCGCCTCGATCCCGCAGCGAGGTGGTGAATGGGATGATGACAGAGGCAGATTGTTGGAAGCGGTTACAGGAAGTGAAAGATCCGGAGATTCCCACCGTGAGTGTCGTGGAGATGGGGATGGTCCATGAGGTGGAGGTGATGCCGGGACGGATACGGATTGCGATGATGCCGACTTTTGTGGGATGTCCGGCACTTGAACAGATTCGCGAACAGGTGATTCGGGAGTTGTCTCGACAGTCGGGTGTGAACGATGTGGAAGTCACCTTTATCTTTGATCCACCATGGACGAGTGATCGGATCACTTCCGAGGGAGCGCGGAAGTTAAAGGAGTTTGGGATTGCGCCGCCCGGAAGGGAGGTGGATGAGTTTCCACCCTGTCCTTACTGCGGTGAAGAACAAGGAGAAGTGGAGAACCTGTTCGGACCGACGGCCTGTCGGGCGATCTACTACTGTAAGCGCTGTCGTCAACCGTTTGAAGGGATGAAAAAAGTGTGACCAAAGGAGTTGGCGTGATGTATCAGCCCGCAGTGGAGGCGATGGAGAGACAGGAGTTGACTCGGCTACAGGAGCAGCGCTTACGGGAAACCGTGCAACGCGTTTATGCGCATGTGCCGTTTTATCGGGCGAAGTTACAGGAGGTCCGCATCGATCCCGAGGCGTTTCGCGGGTTGGCCGAGCTGGAGCGGTTGCCGTTTACCTGCAAAAAAGATTTGCGTGACCAGTATCCGTTTGGTTTGTTTGCCGTGCCACTCACCAAGATTCGCCGGCTGCACGCCTCATCGGGAACCAAAGGGAAACCGACGGTGGTGGGTTATTCGGAACGCGATTTGCGCATGTGGAGTGAGGTCTGTGCGCGGGCGATGGTGGCGGCGGGTGGCAAACCGGGCGATGTGTTCCACAATGCTTATGGGTATGGGTTGTTTACCGGTGGTCTGGGGATGCACGCGGGGGCCGAGCGATTGGGCATGGTCACCGTACCGGTGTCGGGCGGCGGACGCATGCGGCAGATGACGCTGATCGAGGATTTTTGCCCAGATGTCATTGCGGGCACGCCTTCTTTTATCTTGAGCTTGGGAGAAGCGATGATCCAAGCGGGCAAACATCCCCATGGCACATCGGTGAGAGTTGGCGTCTTCGGCGCGGAGCCATGGTCCGATGAGATGAGAAAGGAACTGGAGTCGGTGTGGGGCATTCATGCGGTGGACATTTACGGTTTGTCCGAGGTGGTGGGGCCGGGGGTGGCGATTGAATGTTGGCAGGCGAAAGAGGGCTTGCATATTGCGGAGGATCATTTCTTGGTGGAGGTGATCGATCCGCTAACCGGAAAATCGCTACCGGAAGGAGAGGTGGGTGAATTGGTTTTCACCACCTTGACCAAAGAGGCGTTTCCGATTCTCCGCTACCGGACAGGTGATCTGGCGAGTGTCACGAGTGAGCCGTGTCGCTGTGGGCGCACGCACCGCCGGATGTCGCGCATCAAGGGACGCATCGACGATATGTTGATCATCCGCGGAGTGAACGTGTTTCCGATGGAGATCGAGCCCATTGTGATGGCACAACCCGAACTGAGCCCCTACTATCAACTGGTCGTGGAGAAGGAGGGGGCGTTGGATCGGCTGACGGTAGAGGTGGAGGTGTCGGAATCCTCATTCAATATGGTGGATATCCAAGCGTTAACCCTGCGATTGGAGCATACATTGAAAGAGAGTTTGGGCATTGCGGCCCGTGTGCGCGTGACGATGCCAGGCGCGTTGCCGCGCAGCGAAGGGAAAGCGGTCCGCATCCTCGACCGCCGCTGACCGGAAGTGTTCCCAACAAGGGTGAATGGCGGAACGGCTGTGGAAATCCAGGATAATGACAAAGCCTAGAAGAGGAAGATTTTTGCCTGTACCATCCTGATGGAGCGACCATAGAACGCAGACTCAAAAATCGACTCCGGGGCCACTTTGTTAGCAAGCTCAAATCCCTTATATCCAAATCGAAAGGATGATCATGATGGTGAAATTGGTTGCGTTATATAAACAACCGGAAGACAAACAGGCGTTTGACGAGCATTATTTTCAGGTTCATCTGCCTTTGGCCCGGAAAATGCCGGGCCTGATCAAAGCGACTGTGACCAAATACGGGACCACGCCGATGGGAACCGAATCCCCATTTTACTTGCAAGCGGAGATGTACTTTGAGAATCAGGATGCGCTCACACATGCGATGAAATCCCCTGAAGGCAAAGCGGCGGCCAAAGATGTGATGTCCTTTGCCGGAAAACTGGTCACGATGATCATCGGGGAAGAGGTAGAGTGAGCGGGGAGTGGGTGACGAGGCCGGCGGTGATCGGCGCCGGAACGATGGGGATGGGGATTGCGGAGGTGTTGGCAACGGCGGGCTACCCGGTATCCGTATGGGAAAAGTCACCCCCCGTGTTGGAACGGGCTCGTGCGCAATTGGAAAAACGCTTGGTGGCGAGGGTAGCGAAAGGGCGCTTGTCCAATGAAGAAGCGCGTGCCATAACCAAACGCATTCAACCGGTGCAGAGATTTGAGGAGTTGGCCGAGTGCGAATTGGTGATTGAAGCCATCGTGGAGCAACTGGAAGCCAAACAATCCCTGTTTGCCCAGCTGGATGAACTGGTTGCCCCCACGGCCATCCTCGCTTCCAACACCTCTTCGCTGTCCATCACTTCTCTCGCGGGTAGCACCAAGCGGCCTGAACGGGTGTTGGGGATTCACTTCTTCAATCCGGCGCCCCTCATGCCTTTGGTTGAGGTGGTGCGGGGAGCGGAAACGGCACAGCCCTTGGTTGAGCGCGTTTGCGCGTGGTTGGCCGGCATGGGCAAAGAGCCGGTGCAGGTGGCGGATGGTCCCGGCTTTCTGGTGAACCGGGTGGCGCGTTCGTTTCATACCGAGGCGGTTCGGATGGTCGCCCACAAGCTGGCGCGCAAAGAGCAGGTGGATCGCATTTTAGAGGGAGCCGGCTTTAAGATGGGGCCGTTTGCGTTACAAGATTTGATAGGCATTGATGTCAATTTTGCGGCTTCCGTTTCCGTGTATGAAGGAACCTTTCATGAAGCGCGGTTTCGTCCGCACTATCAGCAGCGACAAATGGTCGAACGGAAAGCGTTAGGACGAAAGACGGGAAAGGGGCATTACCGGTATGAAGGATAAGGTGGTGATTCTGGGGACTGGAACCGCCAGGGAACAGCTGGTGTCTTTCCTTGCGTCCCGGCGGGTGGCGACGATTCCGTTGGAGCAGATGGCGCTTTATGAAGTGCTGGCCGTCTTCGATCTGGAAACGGGCTGTGATGATCGCAAACGCGTTTGGCTTACCCGGGTTGAACAGGTCATCCCTTCCCAAGTGCCCATTTTCACCTCGGTTCTGCATCGGACAGCCACGGAGATTGCCTCATGGTTGGCCCATCCCGCACGGGTGGTCGGTTTTTCCCCTTTGCAGTTTGCGGACATGCCGGTGTTGGAGGTGAGTCGTCCCATGCAGGCGGAAGGGGACGCTGGATGGCCGGCTCATCTGCAAGTATTGACGCGCTGGGGGAAAGCGGTGGAGGAAGTGGGGGATGAGCCGGGACTTGTATTCCCGCGTACCTTGGCCTTGCTGGTAAATGAAGCGGCCTTTGCCTTGGCGGAGGGAATCGCCGCCAAAGAAGACATCGATCTGGCGATGCGCAAAGGGACAAACTGGCCGTTTGGTCCGTTGGAATGGGCCGATCACGTCGGGATTGACCAGATTGTCGCCATCTTGACGGGACTACACCGGGAGCTGGGGGAGGAACGCTACCGTCCGGCTCCACTCCTGCGCAAAATGATCTATGCCGGATATGTGGGCCGGGCGAGTGGGCGGGGATTCTACCGTTATGAGGACAAGTTGGCACAGAAGGGAGAAGAGGGATGAAACGGCGCGAAGTCGTGGTTGTCGATGCCGTAAGGACGCCGATCGGTCGGTTTCAAGGCGCTTTGAGTTGGGTGCGTCCCGATGACTTGGCCGCCCATGTCATTCGGGCATTAGTGGAGAGAAATCCGGAACTGCGTTCGGAAGAGATAGAAGATGTCGTGTTGGGATGCGCCAACCAAGCAGGAGAAGATAACCGCAATGTGGCGCGGATGGCGTTGTTGCTGGCGGGGTTGTCGGAACGGATTGGCGGAACCACGGTGAACCGTTTGTGCGGTTCGGGGCTGGAGGCGATCAACCAAGCGGCCGCCGCGATCCAGATGGGTTGTGGCGATGTGATGATTGCCGGCGGCGTGGAAAGCATGACCAGAGCGCCGCTCGTCATGTTGAAACCGGAACAAGGTTGGGCTCGCGGTGACCAGGCCTTGGTGGACACCACCTTGGGTTGGCGCTTTACCAATCCGCGCTTGGCCGCCCGTTATGAGCCGATCAGCATGGGGGAGACGGCGGAAAATGTGGCGGAGAAGTTCGGCATCTCACGTGAGGCCCAAGATCGCTTCGCGTACGAAAGTCAGCAACGCGTCAAACAGGCCCGACAGCGAGGAGCCTTTCTGGCGGAGTTGGTGCCTGTGCCGGTGACGACAGGGAAAGGGGAGACCGTCCCGTTTGCTGAAGATGAGCATCCCCGTCCGCACACGACCCTTGACAAGTTGGGACAACTGCCGCCGGTGTTTCGGCCGGGCGGGACAGTGACGGCCGGCAACTCGGCAGGAATCAACGATGGAGCGGCGGCACTCCTATTGATGGAACAAAAGACAGCGGTTCGGTTGGGTTGCCGTCCCATGGCGCGGCTTGTCACCTTCGCCGTGGCGGGGACCAATCCGCTCTACATGGGAATGGGACCCGTGGCGGCAACAAGAAAAGCGTTGGCCCGGGCGGGGCTTACGGTGGGAGAACTGGACTTGATTGAACTGAATGAAGCGTTCGCGGCTCAAGCGCTCGCTTGCATGCAAGAGTTGGAGTTGGATCCGGCCAAAGTGAATGTCAATGGTGGGGCGATTGCGCTCGGGCATCCGCTGGGGGCTAGTGGCGCGAGGATCATGACCACGTTGGTGCATGAATTGAAGCGCCGGGAGGGTCGCTATGGGTTGGCGACCATGTGCATTGGTGTAGGACAAGGCATTGCCACGGTGATTGAACGCATCTGAAGCATATCATCTTCATCAACCAAAGGAGCGGTGTTGTCAAATGCATACGGAAAAAATGGCTCTCTTAAAAGAAAAATATGACTTGCTGATCAATGGGGAGGCGGTGCCCAGCGGTGCCGGGGAAACATTTACCGTCTACAATCCCGCCACAGGCGAGCCGATTGCGCAAGTGGCCAAAGCGACCCGCGCGGATGTGGATCGCGCGGTGGAAGCGGCCCGCGCCGCCTTGACGCAAGGCAAATGGGCGCGGTGGCCCGCTTCCCGCCGTGGACAGATCTTAACCAAGATCGCCTCGATCATGCGGCAACGTTTTCAAGACTTGGTGGAGTTGGAAGTGCTGAATACGGGGAAAGCGCTCTCGGCGGCGAAAGGCCAAGTGATGCAAGCGATTGAGGATTTTGAGCTCTATGCGGGAGCGGTGACCACCATTCAGGGACAAACCAAACCGGTGCCCAACGGTTTTTTCCATTATTCCGTCAAAGAGCCGGTAGGCGTATGCGCGCAAATCGTGCCATGGAACTATCCGCTCATGATGGCGGCGTGGAAAGTAGCCCCGGCTTTGGCGGCGGGTTGCACCATCATCTTGAAGCCGGCGAGCCTGACTCCCTTGACGGCGCTGGCGTTGGCGGAGATTTGCCACGAGGCGGGAGTGCCGGGCGGGGTGATCAATGTCATTACAGGCAGCGGCGCCGATGTGGGCTCCTACCTGGTTGAACATCCCGGCGTGGATAAAGTGGCGTTTACCGGCGAGACGACCACCGGCAAAGACATCATGGCCAAGGCATCGGAAACGTTGAAGCGGGTCACCCTGGAACTGGGCGGGAAATCGCCCAATCTCATCTTTGCCGATGCCGATCTGGATGCGGCGGTGAATGGAGCCGTCTTCGGCATTTATTACAACACCGGCCAATCCTGTGAGGCGCGTTCCCGCTTGTTGATTCAAGAAGAGATTTATGATGAGTTTATCGAACGGTTTATTGAGAAAACGCGAAAGTTGAAACTGGGTGATCCTTTCAGTGAAGATACTCATGTGGGTGCCGTCATCTCACAAGCCCAATGGGATACCATCCACTCCTACGTCCAAGCGGCGGAAGCGGAAGGCGCACGGATTCTCTACGGCGGCAAGCGGCCGGAGGGGGAAACGTTCAAACGGGGGCACTGGTATATGCCGACTCTGATCGGTGACGTGACCAATGATATGCGGGTCGCCCAAGAGGAGATTTTTGGCCCCGTGGTCGTCGCGATCAAATTCAAGGATGAGCAGGAAGCGATCCAGTTGGCCAACGATACGGTTTATGGCTTGGCGGCGGCGGTCTGGACGCGTGACCATGCCCGCGCCCATCGGGTGACGGCCCAATTGAAAGCCGGTGTCATCATGGTGAACAATCCATTTTCCACATTCCCCGGTCTGCCATTTGGCGGATATAAGCAGTCCGGTTTTGGCCGGGAATTGGCGTTGGAATCGCTGGACCTGTATATGGAGACAAAAAGCGTACTCTCCTATGTAGGGCCGAAGCCGCTCAATCCATTTGGTCTGTAGGAGGGAACGCATGAAACCGGGACTTGAGCCAGGGTATCAAGAAACGATCTCCATCGTGGTCTCGGAAGAGATGGCGGCCGCTTTTGCCGGACAAATGGTGCATCCGGTCTTATCCACGGTGCACCTGGTGTACTATATGGAGTGGGTGGGCCGCCAAGTGATCTTGCCGTTTCTGGAAGAGGGAGAGGAAGGCGTCGGGGCCGCCATCCAGATTCGCCACACCGCTCCCGCCCCCATCGGCAAGCGCGTCACCTTTACCGCGACCGTAACGGAACAGACCGAATATAAAGTCGTGTGCCAAGTGAAAGCGGAACACGACCGGGCCGTGGTTGGAGAAGGGGAATTTGTGCAGGTGATCCTGCCCATAGAGAAAATCCAGGCCAACATCGAACGGATGAAATAAAAAACCGGCAACCCCAAAGAGTTTCCCGGGGTTGCCGGTTTTTTTCTTTTGATGAGCAAAAACCGCTCTTCGTGTTAATAAAAAAATAAAATAATGTGTTGACATAATGATAAACCCGTGGTAAATTTATAAATGTCGCTACGACATATTAAAATTTCATAAACGAGCCGAAGTGGCGGAATTGGCAGACGCGCACGACTCAAAATCGTGTTCCCAAAAGGAGTGTGGGTTCGAGTCCCACCTTCGGCACCAAACCAGAGTGTATGCTCTGGTTTTTTCTTTCATAGACAAATGCATTTTTTCGTTTCATCAGGCGGACACATCATCTTCTTTTTTTCTTCCCGCATACGATGTTGTTGGGATGAACAAAACGGGTTCATCCCTCAATCCAACGGGAAAAGGTGAAGAAAAGATGAATTTGATGAAACGTTTGGGAAACTGGGGCTTTATCGCTTCGTCTGTTGCTTTTGCCGCGCTGGTTGCCCGATTGTTTGGAGTGGAGTTTGTGGGGGAAGATGTTCAGACCACTGTGGACGTGGTGTTGTCCATTCTGGTCGCCTTGGGACTGATCAATGACCCCACTACCAATAACAAAGGGTATCTTGATGATCCCAGTACTTGAGACTCCACACGGCTGAAGCCGTGAGATTCTTGGATAGTTAGCGCACTCAATCCATTTCTGCTTCATGCAACTCCCAAGTTCAGGGCTGTCTCATCAGCCCGTCCCATGCAGTTCTACAACTCATGTTGCATGTACCCACATGGGCGGAACGCCTATTACCAGCGTTCTAGTTCCGTTTTACTCACTCTCATGATTTTACCCAGTGGGAGAGATTGGTTCGCCACTGGAACCCCATATCATGACGTACAGAGGAACAAAACCCACTACCAGTGGGATGAGCACCGCTCATGTGTTAGATTGTACTGAAAATTGTTACTCTTAACAATCACATAAAGGGATTACCGAGCAACGCCGACTTTCATCTCATCCTTGAAAGAGTTGGGCTTTCAGTCGGCAACTTCTGTAAAATGGCCGGTTGAAAAATTTAATTAAGGGTTGTTGACATTATTTATGATGCGTGTTAAATTATATCTTGTCGCTTAAACCGCGATCTGAAATAAGCAAGTCGGGATGTGGCTCAGCTTGGTAGAGCACCTGGTTTGGGACCAGGGGGTCGCAGGTTCGAATCCTGTCATCCCGACCATTTTGTTGCTTAACGCATGAAGTGCGATGAACATAGATAATCGGGATGTGGCTCAGCTTGGTAGAGCACCTGGTTTGGGACCAGGGGGTCGCAGGTTCGAATCCTGTCATCCCGACCATTTCCTTGCTTAACGCCGAAGTGCGATGAACATATATACCGGGATGTGGCTCAGCTTGGTAGAGCACCTGGTTTGGGACCAGGGGGTCGCAGGTTCGAATCCTGTCATCCCGACCATACAAAAAAAGGAGGCCGTTCATGGGTCTCCTTTTTATTTTATCGTTTGTTCCGATAAGGTCGGCAACAGAAAATGTTCGATGAGATGAGAGACGGCGTGTTCATCATGGCGCGGCACGATAACATCCGCTTGTTGCAGGACCTGTGGGTGCGCGTTGGCGACGGCGGCTCCCAATCCCGCCAGTTGCAACATCGCCAAATCGTTGCAATGGTCTCCGATCGCCGCCAATTGACGGGGCTCCAGTTGCAACTGATGCAGGAGTTTGGCGATGGCCGCCCCTTTGGAACTGCCACGCGGCAAGATCTCAAAATAATTGTCGGCTGAGAGGATGGAGTCAAGCGGGAAAGAATGAAGCGTCTTTGACCATGCGACAACTTGGGGCATCTCTTGCGGATCGGCAATGATCACCACTTTGAGATAAGGAACTTCCGGAAGTGTGTCGAATGAGTCAAGGGTGACAACATTCAACTCCAAATTTCCTTCAGCGGTCAACTCCGCTCGCGTCGCAGGGCTAAGCTGGGTGATGTAGATGGTATCGATGCCATAGGCGATCAGTTCCATGGGACAAGCCACGCGCTCCATCGCATCGGCCAACAGCCGCTTGATCAAGGTGACGGGTAAAGTCGTAACCGGGAGCAACCGTTTGGTGGCTGGTTCAAACAGAAGCGTTCCATTACATAGGATGACTGGAAAATCGAGTTCCAATTCATCAATAAAGTGTTTGGCTTCCATATAAGTGCGCCCGGTGGCCAAGGTGAAAACGCCGCCTTGTTTTCGGAACCGGGCAATGCTGCGCTTGTTCTCGGAAGAAATCCGCTTGTGGCCATCAAGCAAGGTGCCGTCAATATCGGATACCAATAAAGGATAAGGCAATGTGTTCATCATAAGATCCACTCCTTTGTCAATTTCAGCATACCTGGGTGGGTTCAAGCGGGGATTGAGGAATGGTTAATTTTTTGATGAATCTTTTACAGAGTATAACATATGAGAAGACCAACCGCCCTTTCCATCAGCGGAATCGCATCGTACAATGAAAAGGTCATGGGGAACGCTTCTGTTGCCGCACTTGGACAGAAGGGTGAGGGTTTGGAGCAATATAGAGGAGAGGAGACGGAGAGGATGCGGATGGGATTGGATGAATTATATCATCGTGTGAAGGATTGCGCCATGTGCCCGTTGCATCTGCGGCGCACGCAAGTGGTCCTTGGCGAAGGAAATCCCCATTCTCCGCTGATGATTGTGGGTGAAGGGCCGGGAGCGGACGAGGATCGCATGGGTCGTCCCTTTGTGGGAAAAGCGGGACAATTATTGAATAAAATGTTGGCGGCGGCTGAGATTCCACGGGAGCAAATCTACATAACCAATATTGTCAAATGTCGCCCACCGGGCAATCGGACGCCGACCGAAGAGGAAATGAACACATGCATCTCCATCTTGCGCCGGCAATTTCTCGTGATCCGCCCCAAAATCATTGTGACGTTGGGTTCCGCCCCCACACGGGCCTTGATTGATCCACAGGCGAAAATCACCCGGGTTCGCGGACAGTGGGTGGAGAAAAAAGGCGTGCGGTTCATGCCGACGTTTCACCCCGCCTATCTGTTGCGCAATCCGGAGGCGAAACGGGAGGCTTGGGCCGATTTCCAACAGATTCGCGATGCTTACAAACATGTGCTGGCCCAAGCCGACCATACGGCAGGACATATAGATTGAGCTAAGTAGGTGATCGAGACAATGGAACGATTGCGAAGCATTTTGACCCGCATCGATGGAAAAGGATACAAGGCTTACAAAGACCTTGCGGGGGAGTATCGTTTTCCGCACTTTCAATTATTTATCGACTATGTGCAAGGAGACCCCTTTGCCTCGCCGTCGCGCATCCGCGTGCGGGTTCCCAGCGCGCAGATTGCTTGGAAACCCGAGTGGATGTCCGATGAATCACGCCTTACCGCGCTGGAAGATTGGTTTGTCCGCAAGTGGGTGCGGCAGCTTGAGCGGTTGACGCTCCGCGTGTCGGGCACGGGCAAAAGCGGCCTCATCACCATCGACCGTCCGGGACAGGCTGTGTTGAAGCGGACAGCGGTGGTCGTCACACCACACTGGATGGAAGCCCGTCTCTCTATCGGGTTGCCGGCGCGGGGACGGACCGTGCTGGGCAAGGCCGCCGCCGACATGTTGCTGACGGCTTTGCCACAGTGTGCCAAACAGGTGTCCACGCTGGATGAAGCGGACCAGCGGGCAATAGAGAAACGGATGCAATTGGTGGATAACCAACAAGCGATTCGCCGGGTGATGCGGGAGCGTGGCTGGATCGCTTTCGTGGCGGATGGGGCGATTTTGCCGCGGGAAAGCGGCATCAGCGACCGGCCTTTGCGCGGAGGGCAGGTGATTCCGTTTACGGCACCGACTTCCTTGCGTCAAACGGTGTCGGTCCCGCATGGGGGAGCGATCAGCGGAATGGCGATTCCTGAGGGGGTCACTTTGATCGTGGGCGGAGGTTACCACGGAAAAAGCACGCTCCTCAAAGCGATTGAACGGGGAGTGTACAACCATGTTGAAGGGGACGGACGGGAGTATGTGTTAACGGACCCCGATGCGGTCAAGGTGCGGGCGGAAGATGGGCGTCGGGTGGAGAAGGTGAATATCTCCCCCTTTATCAATCATTTGCCGTTTGCCCGCGATACGGTAAGGTTTTCCACGGAGGATGCCAGCGGAAGCACTTCGCAGGCGGCCAATATCATGGAAAGCCTGGAGCTGGGCTGCCGTTGTTTGCTGATTGACGAGGATACGAGCGCGACCAATTTCATGATCCGCGATGCCCGCATGCAGGCGTTGGTGGCCAAAGGGAAGGAGCCAATCACCCCCTTTATCGACAAGGTGCGGCAACTCTATGAAGAGAAGGGGGTGTCCAGCATCTTGGTAATCGGCGGTTCGGGGGACTATTTTGATGTGGCGGATCATGTCATCATGATGGATCAGTATCTTCCCCATGATGTGACCGCTCAGGCCAAAGAGATCGCCCGGAGCTTTCAAAGCGAACGCAAACGGGAGGGCGGCGCCTCCTTTGGCGAGATCACTTCGCGTGCGCCCTTGAATAAAGGGTTTGAGGCCGATCGAAGAGGGCGGGAGAAAATCGAGGCCAAAGGACGGCACACGATTCTTTATGGCACCCAGACGATTGATTTGTCCGCAAGTGAGCAATTGATCGATTCCAGCCAAACCCGAGCGATTGCGCTGATGTTGCGTTGGATCAGTGAACGGGCGGATGGACGCACCAGCTTGCGGGAGTGGCTTGAGGCCGGATTGGCGGAGGTGGAAGCCCAAGGGTTGGATATCCTCTCACCTTATAGGGGCAAACATCCGGGCGATTTGGCCCTGCCACGCAAATATGAAATTGCTCAGGCGGTGAATCGCTTGCGTTCCCTGCAAGTAAAAGGAGAGAACAGCGGATGAAAGAAGTGATTATTTATACCGATGGCGCCTGTTCGCACAATCCGGGTCCGGGAGGATGGGCGGCGGTTCTGCTGTATGGACAACATCGCCGGGAGATTTCGGGCGGAGAAAAGGATACGACCAATAACCGGATGGAGCTGTTGGCGGTCATCGAAGCTTTAAAGCTGTTGAAAGAGCCTTGCCGGGTCAAATTGCACTCGGACAGCGCCTACATCGTCAATTGTTTCCAACAAAAATGGTATGTGAAATGGATCAAAAACGGCTGGGTGACTTCCAGCAAAAAGCCGGTCGAAAACAAAGACTTATGGCAAGAGTTATTGTCTTTGTGCGAAGAACATGAGGTGGAATTCATCAAAGTGAAAGGGCACAGCGATGTGGAACTGAACAACCGGTGTGACGAATTGGCTCGGGCGGCCGTGCCGAAGTAGGGCAGAAACTGGCAAGAGCCGAGCGGGCCGGCGTGGTATAATTTCTTTTCAGAAGAGAGGGCCGGAAGGGGAGTAGAAGCTCCGCAGTGGAGTATCAGGATAAAGACAAACCCAATGGGAGAGAGATTTTTGCCTGTACCCTGGGGGTGAAATTCGTTACTGGGAGCTACTTCCCGATCAAGCGACCAAGGAACGAAAACTCAAAAATCGATTCCGGGGCTATATTGTCGGCTAGCTACGAAGGTTAGTTCTTTTAGCTCACAAAACAAGAAGGGAGGGGAGTCATGTGAACGGAGCGGAACTGAAACAAAAACTGATGGCCAAAGCAAAGGAAATCGGCATCGATAAAATCGGATTCACCACCGCGGACCCGTTTATTGAGCTGAGGGAACGGTTGAAAGAGAGTCAGGACAAAGGCTACGCCTCCGGTTTTGAAGAACCGGATATCGAAAAACGGGTCAGACCGGAACACTCCTTGCCTGAAGCCAAATCGATCATTGCCATCGCACTGGCTTACCCCTCCAAATTAAAAAATCCCCCCCGTTCGGAACCGGGTGCTTACCGGGGGATCTTTTGCCGTGCGTCTTGGGGGGAAGATTATCACCATGTCCTGCGGGAGAAGTTAACTTTGTTGGCCGCTTACTTGCAGGAGCTGGTGCCGAAAGCGCGGACGCAAGTGATGGTGGATACGGGAGCCTTGTCCGATCGGGCCGTCGCTGAGCGGGCGGGCATCGGTTGGAGCGGGAAGAATACCTCCATCATTACGGAAGAGTTTGGTTCATGGGTGTATCTGGGGGAAATGATCACCGACGTTTATCTCCCGCCCGATACTCCCGCCACGGATGGGTGCGGCGATTGCACGATCTGCATCGACGCGTGCCCAACCGGCGCGATTGTGCAGGCGGGGCAACTGAACGCGCAAGCCTGCATCGCCTACTTGACGCAAACCAAGGGCTTTCTCGCCGAAGCATACCGCACCAAGTTGGGCAATCGCTTGTATGGGTGCGACACATGCCAGACGGTATGTCCCAAGAATCGCAAAATCCACTTTGATCACCAAGCGGCGTTTCAACCCGATCCGGAAAAAGTGAAGCCTTTGTTAAAGCCATTGCTCCATATGAGCAACCGCGAGTTCAAGGAGAAATATGGACAAATGTCCGGCTCTTGGCGCGGCAAGAAGCCGATCCAGCGCAATGCCATCATCGCGCTGGGCCACTTTAAGGATCAAACGGCGATCCCTGACTTGATCGAGCTGTTGATGAATGATCCGCGTCCGGTCATTCGGGGCACAGCCGCTTGGGCTTTGGGGAGAATCGGGGGTCAAGCCGCCGAAGAGGCTTTGCGGCAAGCGAAAGGCAAGGAGCAAGCGGAAGAAGTGTTGCGGGAGATCGATAAGGCATTGGACATGGCTCATGCTGGATAAATACGGTTCACAACCCCTGCGAAGCGCAAATCGCAGGGGTTTTTCCTTGCGTTAGGCTCCACGTCAACAGCCCCGACGCCACGCATGACTACCAGGTTCGCCAATGGACCTTTTCCACCTGATGTTCCGCGCCTTTCTTCACAATGAGTTTGGCCCGGTGCCGTTGGGGATGGATATGGGTTCGGAGGTTGGGCAAATTAATCTCATACCAAGCTTGCTCTCCGATGGAGATCGCCTCATCGTCGGGCAGGTTGGCCAGGTCGCAATAATACGATTGCGGCGCATTGCGGGCCAAACTGAGGAATTCGTGAAACCGCTTCATGAACCAAGAGAACAGGTGCTCTTCTTCCGCATCGAGATAGATGAGCAGATCGAACAAGCTTTGAATGGGCGTCGCCGTGACCGTGGTTTGCGGATGAAGCAAGTTGACTCCTTCGATCAGCAGAATATCCGGTTGGGAAATCGTTTGCACCTGATCGGGCACGAGGTCATAGAGTAAATGCGAATATACCGGAATCTGCGCTTCGGGAGCTCCTGTTTTCATTTCGAGCATAAATTGTAAAAATCGTTTCCAGTCATAGCTTTTGGGAAATCCTTTTTTCTCCAGAATGCCCCGTTCATGCAAGATTCGGTTCGGAAGCAAAAAGCCATCGGTTGAAACGATCTCCACTCGCGGCTGTTCCGGAAACAGGAGAAACAATTCCTTCAGCACTTGGGCAAACGTGCTTTTACCGGAAGCGGAACTTCCCGTAATCCCAATGATGTAAGGGGAATGGGGCCATGCCTGCTGAAAAAAGTTTTCCCACATATGTTGAGACGAGCGTGTTTGTGAGATATGCAGGTATAACAGGTGAGAAAGTGGAAGGTACACCTCGGCCATTTCTTCGGCGGAGACGAGCAGAGCGAGGGGAGATGACTGAAGCTGTTGAGGTACGGTATAGGCAGGCAACCACTGAACGAGATCTTGCCGATCAAAAGTGAAAAAGGCTTTTTTTGTCATGATATCCACCTTCTCTGTATTGGGATGTAAAAGTCTTTTACCATTGATCCTGAGCAAGATAAGCGAAGAATGACAAATGGATTTGTTAACTCGCTCTCCTCATGCTTGGGAACTCACTTAATAATTATATAAATGGAGAGGTAATCCCTGCTGAATAAGATTTTCCCAAAACCGGTTCTATTTAATAAAAATGGGGAATGGGGCAGGTGATGCTTGGGGGCATTGGACTGATCAGGGTTCGTTCTCCTGACATGGCTTTTTCATCCTGCTAAAAAGTGGGTATTTTTTTTGCGCGCACGGATTTAAAAAAGCGGTATGATAAAGGGAGAACCGGTTGTTGGTCCTGTCTCGCACTATCCGCCAGTTGGGATAGATGGAAGGGGAGATGGAAAGGACAAACGGTAGCTGATTAATCCGAATAGGGAAATCCGGAGTGAAATTGGTTGAAACTTATTTGGGATCATTTCCGTCAATAACAAATGTAATCTGCTTTGTTCGTATAAATAAACCTCGTCAAAATAATATTTTCATTGTAAAATAAAGAGAATTGCAAGTAGGGAGGGTTCCTTTGATGACCCCTGGGTCACAGAGCATTGTCTGGAGTCAAATGGATAGTCCGATTGGGCCGTTAACTTTGGTGGCCAGTCATCATGGTTTGTGTCATATCATGTTTAGCCGCAAAAACGCTCCGACATTGGGATTGCAAATGTGGTTGAACAATTGGTTTCCCAATCCAAGATTACAGCGACATGATCAGGAGTTGCAGCCATACATCACACAATTGGAGGAATATTTCAATAAAGAGCGGCGTGAGTTTGACCTTCCAATCGATTTGTATGGTACACCATTTCAAAAAATGGTATGGCGATATTTGCGGACCATTCCGTATGGAGAAGTCCGCAGCTATAAAGAAGTGGCACAGGGTATCGGCGCTCCCAAAGCGGTGCGTGCAGTAGGAGGGGCCAACAATAAAAATCCTGTCTCCATCGTGATCCCCTGCCATCGGGTGATCGGTTCCAATGGTTCGTTGGTTGGGTATGGAGGCGGACTTCATATCAAGGAATATTTGCTTACTCTAGAGGGATGGCTTAAACCAAATAATGAACATAAATAGAGCAGCGTGGGCTGCTTTTTCTTTTTTGTAATAGATTTTTCCCCCTCTTCATAAAGGTTTATTAAAGAAGTGGGAGGAGTGGGGAAACATGACTTATCAACGCGCGCGCGCCGTACAATATGCGGAGACTTTTTGGAACCGACCCAATCCATATTATGTAGCGTTTGCGGATGATTGCACCAACTTTGTGTCGCAATGCTTGCATGCGGGCGGTTTGCCGATGACCCGTGGTTGGTGGTATCGACGGGGACGGGGCAGACGGGCGACCTGGAGCCACACTTGGACGATGGCCCATTCGCTGCACCAATTTTTGAAGCGTGGCGGCCCGACGGGAAGAACGCGGGAAGTGAGTGATGTCAGTCAACTGCAATGGGGGGATGTCATCTGTTATGATTGGGAAGGGGATGGTCGGTGGAACCATAACACCATCATTACAGCCTTCGACGCGGCTGGAAGTCCGCTCGTCAATGCCCGCACGATCAGCCGCCAACATTTTCCGTGGGACTATAGGCAATCCCATGCTTGGACACCCAGAACCCGATATGCATTTTTACATATTGAATAGATTCAGGTAAAATAATAGGAAGAACCTGAGTTAGAAAGATGGAAGGGATGTCACTGTGCCGTTTCATATCGTGTTGGTGGAACCAGAAATCCCACAAAACACCGGGAATATCGCCAGGACCTGTTCCGTGACGGGTGCGCAGTTGCACCTGGTGCACCCACTCGGCTTCAAAATCGATGATGCCAAATTAAAACGGGCCGGGTTGGATTACTGGGATGAGTTGAATATCCAATATCATGATTCCTTTGCCCAATTAAGAGAGAAGTATCCAGAGGGGCGTTTTTTTTGTGCAACGACCAAAGCGAAGAAAGCCCATACGGAGTTTCAGTACCGACCGGGGGATTTCTTTGTGTTCGGCAAAGAGACGAAAGGATTGGCGCCGGACATCCTGGCTGCCCATGAGGAAACGCTGATTCGGATTCCGATGAAGCCGGAAACACGTTCGCTGAACCTTTCGAACTCGGCCGCGATTATCTTGTATGAAGGCTTAAGGCAAATCCATTTCCCGGGGCTTAGATAGAAAAAGGAACAGAGGAAGTACTTGGCCCGGGAAATAGGCGCATGCTACGCCGAAACGCCCGACCCTGCCCGGGATGGGCCTGGCGGATTTAGTTTGACTAGTCAGTTCAAAAAAGGTTGATTGGCATTCATCTCCTCCGTTATCCAACGCCACTGCAGCATGGCGGCAAGGGCACGGAGAAAGACGGGAACTGACCGGACAGAATATACCAATCGTTAAAGGAAGGGAACAGGCATGATCAAAGCGTGCTTATTTGACTTGGATGGAACGTTGCTTCCCATGGATACGGAGGCTTTTGTGAAAATATATTTAGGTGCCTTGGCCCCGCAAGTGGCGCACCTTATTCCTCCGGACAAGCTGGTGAAAATGATCTGGCACGCCACTGAGGAAATGATCAAAAACGTGGATGAGAACGTAACCAATGAACAAGTGTTTGAACGCGTCTTCCTGCAACTTTGCGGTCTGAACAAAGGGGACATTTGGCCTATTTTTGATCGATTTTACCGTGATGAATTTCCTAAGTTGAAAGGCCATGTCGGCCATAATCCACTCATGCGTGAAGTGGTGCAAGCGGCGGTGGACAAAGGCTACAAAGTGGCCGTGGCGACCAACCCGGTCTTCCCCAAAGAAGCGATCCATGAGCGGATGCGCTGGGCGGGCGTCGACGACTTGCCATTTGAAGTTGTCACCGTCTATGAAGAGATGCACTTTTGCAAGCCGCAACCCAAGTACTATCTGGAAGTGGCGAAGCGGCTGGGCGTTCAGCCCGACGAATGCGTCATGATCGGCAACGACATGCAAGAAGACATGGTCGCATCCACCGTCGGCATGAAAACATATTATCTTCATCAACATCGCATTGACCGTGGCCGGCCGGTCTACCCCTTCGATATGGAAGGAACCGCGGAAGAGCTGTTGGCGGCGATTCGTGAAGGCAAAGGCGTCTTCGCCCAAGATGTCAAGTTGGCGAATTGAATCATCTACATGAATGACGAAATTCATTTCAAAAAACCTTGGATTTTTTCCAAGGTTTTTCTATCTTTTTCCTTTATTATTTGATAAAATAGAAGTAACAACTTTCTATCTGTAGCATATATATGCTATAAATATCGCCTTTTACTCTCTCGAAACAGATATCTGTCGTCACCAGGGGACCGCTTAGGCAGTTTTATCAGAAAAATCAAACTCCTTGTTTGGTCGCTTGACCGCAGGAGAGGAGGCTTTCCATGGACATTCTCAAACGCATTGCCGAGTATCGAAACCGAGAGAAAGAACTTCAATGGGAAGGAACCTTCGCCGAATACCTGGATATCGTTAAGAAAAATCCCCGAGTGGCTCAAACCGCGCATTCTCGAGTCTATGACATGATCGCAAAAGCCGGTGTTGAAACCGACTCTCAAGGGAATAAAAAATATCTTTTCTTCAGCAAGGAGCTATTCGGACTGGAGCGCGCGATTGAGCGTCTGGTCGAAGAATACTTCCATTCGGCGGCACGTCGTCTAGATGTGCGTAAACGGATCCTTCTCCTGATGGGGCCTGTCAGTGGAGGTAAATCCACCATTGTCACCATGTTGAAAAAGGGATTGGAAGAGTATTCGCGTACGGAGGATGGCGCTCTCTATGCCATTAGGGGATGCCCGATGCAAGAAGAGCCGCTCAACTTGATTCCGCGTGAACTCCGCCCTGAGTTTGAGAAAGAGTTTGGCTTGCGCATTGAAGGCAATCTTTGCCCCTCCTGCCGCTTCCGGTTGCAAGAGGAATATGACGGACGCATTGAAGATGTGATTATCGAACGGGTGCTTCTGTCCGAAGATGAGCGTGTCGGGATTGGGACGTTCAGTCCGTCTGACCCCAAATCGCAGGATATCGCCGACTTGACGGGGAGCATCGATTTTTCCACCATCACGGAATATGGTTCCGAATCTGATCCGCGGGCCTATCGGTTTGATGGGGAGCTAAACAAAGCCAACCGTGGCTTGATGGAGTTTCAAGAGATGCTGAAGTGTGATGAGAAGTTCTTGTGGAACTTGCTTTCGCTCACGCAAGAGGGGAACTTTAAGGCAGGACGCTTCGCTTTGATCTCCGCCGATGAAGTAATTGTGGCGCACACCAACGAGACGGAATACAAAGCCTTCATTGCCAACAAGAAGAATGAAGCGCTCCAATCGCGGATCATTGTGATGCCCGTGCCGTACAACTTGAGTGTGACCCAGGAAGAGAACATCTACAGGAAATTGATCCAACAAAGTGATTTGGCCCACATCCACATCGCTCCGCATTCACTCAGAGCCGCCGCGATATTCTCCGTCCTGACCCGCCTGAAAGAATCCAAGAAACAAGGTGTCGACCTGCTCAAGAAGATGCGCCTCTATGATGGGGAAGCAGTCGAAGGCATGGCTGACATCGATATGGAAGAACTGCGCAACGAACATCTGGATGAAGGGATGAACGGCATCGACCCCCGTTATGTGATCAACCGCATCTCCAGCGCATTAATCAAAACGGATGCCAACTTTGTCGGTGCATTGGACATCTTGCGCTCCCTCAAGGAAGGATTTGACCAACATCCATCCATTACCCCGGAACAGCGCGAGAAATACCTCAACTTCATTTCCATCGCCCGCAAAGAATATGATGAAATCGCCAAGAAAGAAGTGCAGAAAGCCTTTGTCTACTCGTATGAAGAATCTGCCAAAACCTTGATGGACAACTATCTTGACAATGTTGAAGCCTACTGCAACTGGCAAAAGATTCGTGACCCGATCACCGGTGAAGAGCTGGAGCCAGATGAAAAACTGATGCGCTCGATCGAAGAGCAAATCGGCATTTCCGAAAACGCCAAAAAAGCATTCCGCGAAGAGATCCTCATCCGCATTTCCGCCTATGCCCGCAAAGGCAAACGCTTTGACTACAACACGCATCCACGCCTTCGAGAAGCGATTCAGAAAAAGCTGTTCGCCGACTTGAAAGACGTGGTGAAAATCACGACCTCCACCAAAACTCCAGACGAAAACCAATTGAAGAAAATCAACGAAGTGATCAATCGCCTGGTCGAAGATTACGGGTACACGCCGGCGAGTGCCAATGAGTTGCTCCGTTATGTCGGGAGTCTCTTGAACCGGTAAGGTTGGGTTGTCATCGAGACATATATGGGAGGTGAAAGTCATGTCACACCCCCACTTCAGCGTGTCTGAGGAAGACTGGTCGCTTCACCGCAAAGGATATGAAGACCAACGGCGACACCAAGAGAAAGTAAAAGAAGCCATCCGCAAAAACCTGCCTGACTTGGTCAGCGAAGAAAGCATCATCATGTCCGACGGGCAACAGATCATCAAGATTCCGATCCGCTCCATGGAAGAGTACCGCTTCCGCTATAACTTCAACAAAGGCAAGCACGTCGGCCAGGGCAACGGCGACAGCAAAGTCGGCGATGTCCTGGGCAAAGAGCAGGAATCTGGCCAAGCCGGACCGGGGAAAGGACAGGGGGCCGGCGATCAAGCTGGAATGGATTATTACGAAGCGGAAATTTCCATCGCCGAGTTGGAAGGCATGCTCTTCGCCGAAATGGAGCTGCCCCACCTCGAGCGCAAAGAACAGCTGGAAATCACCACCGAAGATATCCGCTTCAACGATATTCGCAAGAAAGGCCTGATGGGCAATATCGACAAGCGCCGCACGTTGCTCTCCGCCATCAAGCGCAACGCCCTGAAAGGCCACAAGAAGATTCGCATCTCCGATGATGACTTGCGTTTCAAGACATGGGAGGATGTCGTCGTCCCCCACTCCAATGCCGTCGTCATCGCCATGATGGACACATCGGGTTCCATGGGCATCTTTGAGAAATATATTGCCCGCAGTTTCTTCTTCTGGATGGTTCGCTTCCTGCGGACCAAGTACGAAAACGTCGAGATCGTCTTCATCGCGCATCATACCGAAGCCAAAGTGGTCAGCGAAGAAGCCTTCTTCACCAAAGGGGAGAGCGGGGGAACCATCTGTTCCTCCGCCTACCGCAAAGCCCTCGAAGTGATCGACGCCCACTACCCGCCAGACCAATACAATATCTACCCGTTCCACTTCTCCGACGGGGATAACCTCAGCTCCGACAACGAACGCTGTGTCGGCCTGGTCAAGGAAATCCTCAAACGCGCCAACATCTTCGGCTATGGAGAAGTGAACCAATATAATCGGAACAGTACGTTGATGTCGGCGTATCGGCATTTGAAAGAGGATCGGTTCTCTTACTTCGTGATCAAGGAGAAAGCGCAAGTGTATGAGGCGTTGAAGCATTTCTTTGGAAAGAAGGAAGCGTAAAGGGGCTAAATAAGAGGAAACAATTCAATTTTAAACTTGTCGATTTCTTTCCATTCAGGTTTATGAAGAAAGGTCGCTTTCTCAAGCGCAGACTTGAGGAGGCGATTTTCCTTTTACACTCTATTGAGTAGAGTGGCTTTCCTTTTGTGGATACGCGATCGGTTGTTGATGGAAGACGAGATTGGAGACGTAGCCATGGGCATAAATGAAAAGGCTTGGGGTCGATTCCCAAGCCTTTTTTATGATCAATCTTCCTCTTCTTCACCGCCAAAGAAATCAAAGAGGCCTTCTTGCTCTTCTTCACCAAAGATCCCTTCAGCCACTTCTTCCACCGCTTCGTCCAACAACTCCATGGCAATGAGTCCGATGGCAAAGGCTCCAATCGCGCCCGGCAAGCGAGAAACTTTGTGGTGGAATTTTGCTTTATCATAGTGATAAAACCCTGGCTCGTTTACCATTTCAAAGAGGATATGCTGTAGATGATTAACTAGCTCCGATTCATTGTTGAGAAGTTCATTGTCAAGCCATACTTCCCGTTTCACTTCTTTTTCCCCGGAGAATGTACGCAAATCCACTTCCAACAACAAATGAATGCCTGCTTTTTCCATAGCCGCAACAAACTCCACTTCTTTTACATCGTCCTTGAGTAAAGAAGTGGGGGTCAGCTCAAATTCCTGCATATGTCCGTCAAACGAACGAGAGCCATATTTCTCACAGAAGCCAAGCTTGTCGAAAGCTTTTAAGATGTTTTGGAAGCGATCGGGAGGAAGGACATCAATCGGATCGCGGTCCGTTGAATCCACACCAGCGGCTATATCTAAATGTGTGATGAAGTAGTAAGAAACGGAATAGCCGGACAGAAGCAGATTTTGCGGCAATTCATAAGAGAAAGAGTACGACTTTCTTTCGGATGGTTTGATTTTAAAGGGTTCATGAAAAGGAAAGCGATTGATCAAAATCGTTTGCTCGTGTTCTCCTATACGGACGCTCATCAAAAAATCAATGTCGATTTTGTTGATGTCCTGTTCAATGGTACCACCTTGAATGAATAATTCTCCGTTGATTTGTTCGCCCAGTTTGTATTCTTGTTTATCGAGAACAAGATCGACTTGGGCGGAACCTTTGCCTAACTTAGCCATAAACTTTTTAAATACCATTTTGGTTGGGAGAGCCTCCTATAAAAATAAAGTATCAACTAATCATATTGTAACCTTAGATGGTTGCTGAGAAATGTGTCCAAATTGTATAGATGGAATAAGTTTTTTGTGAAGGCAAGTGGGATATTGTGGGGAAGGGGAAAGTTCACTTAGCACACATAAAAAACATCCCTTTCAGTCCCCACATGATAACTTGGCTTTTGTCTGGGGTCTCAGGAGTTCAGTATAAATTGGGTAAAATAAATAAGTCGAATAATTATTCGGTAAATAAAAATGAGTGATATTAAGTTCTAGTAGAAGTAAATGCAAGGTTCTCTTTCTGTTTTTGATGATTATATATTGATTTTGGGCTTTGTGTTATGACGGTATATTTGATAAGGTAAATTAAGTTCATCTTGGGTTGGTGCAGTGCTGCTTGTGAGATAGTAACTGTTTACTAAAGTTTGAGAAGAAATCAATAAGCTTTTGTTAGAAGCTATTTCAAAACCATCTTTTGGCTGGAGAAATGGCTATTGCGATCGCTCCAAAACCGTTTTCCCATTCGCTTCACTTGTCCATCGGCGCTCGTCGGAAAAAAGTTTTTCCGCTCATCAACGACTTTTGAAATAACTTTTAGTCAATTTATAAAGGGTTGATTTTTTACCAAGGTATTTATTTCTCATCTTTCGATATAATGATGAAAAAAATATTTTTGAGCTAACAGGAGGAACTCAATTTGGAAGGCGTCATAGGTCATGCCTTTAATATTTTGCTTGTAATCTTTTTAGTATTGTTAAACGGCTTTTTTGTTGCCGCAGAATTTGCGATTGTGAAAGTAAGAGCGACGCGAATTGCTCAGATTGAAGGTCGCAGAGGGAAAGTGGCCCGAAAGGTTTTGGCAGAACTGGATGCCTATTTGTCGGCGACGCAATTGGGGATTACGTTGGCATCACTTGGACTTGGGTGGGTTGGGGAACCGGCGATTGCTAAGATGATAGAGCCGGCACTTGCTTATTTTGGTCTGCCGGAGTGGGCGATTCATACGATTGCGTTTGCCATTGCTTTCTCAATTATTACTTTTTTGCACATTGTATTGGGGGAGATGGCTCCCAAATCGTTGGCCATTCGCAAAGCAGAGACAACCACTTTATGGACGGCAGCACCACTCAACTGGTTTTATGTCCTATTTAAACCGTTTATCTATGTGCTAAATGGCGCAGCTAATTTAGCCCTTAAACTCTTTGGTGTTGAATTTAACGAATCACACCAAGCTCATACAGAAGAAGAAATACGCATGCTTATTGCCCAAAGCTATAAGAGTGGTATGATAGACCAAGTTGAATTGGCCTTATTTGATAATGTGTTTGATTTTACCGAGCGGGTTGCGCGTGAAGTGATGGTGCCACGGGTAAAAATGTCCTGCTTATATGAAGACCGACCATTTGAAGAAAATTTCGAGATCATAAAGAATACCAACCACACCCGTTTTCCATTATGTGGCCGCGATAAGGATGATATCAAAGGGATTATCCATATCCGGGATGTTTACCAAGTGATATCCGAAGGGGGTACGCCCGATTTAACGAAGATGGTTCGCCCAGCAATTGTGGTGCCTGAATCAATGGAAGTAAAAGATATCTTGAAAAACCTGCAAAAAGGGAAAATGGAAATGGCGATTGTGGTGGACGAATTCGGTGGAACTTCAGGCTTGGTGACAACCGAAGATATCATTGAAGAGATTTTCGGTGAAATCCAAGATGAGTTTGACGATGAGAAACCAGCGATTCAAGAAAGCCCGGAGGGAACATCGATTGACTCGGGATTATTGATTGAAGACGTTAATGATCACTTTGATCTTGAAATTGATGATGAAGACAACGATACGATTGGTGGATGGCTTTTTTCTCAATTGGAAAAAGTGCCGAAAATCGGAGACCAAGTTTCCCTTGGTGAATGGGTTTTTACAGTGGTTGAGATGGATGAATTAAGAATTTCGCGTATCTTGGTTAAGAAGAATGACACGCTTGTGCCAACAAAAGAAAATAATGATTAACAGTGATAAAACAGGAGCGCCAATGGCTCCTGTTTTTATTTCATCCTTCTATTGAGATATACCTTGCATGTCAAATGATGAATGAGTTGTGCTTCATTTTCTCAACTCGTATAATAAAGGATACAAGTGAGGTGATAACCATGGATTTCAGCGTATTTGGAGACTTTATTGATGAATTTTGCAAATGGTTGGCAGAGACGGGTAGAAAACAGCGGACAATTGATGAGTATCTAGCGGCTGTTTTGATCTTCTACACTTGGTTCAGCTGTAAATATAAAATGAACTTTCGTCCTGATCAAGTGATGTCCAAGCATATCATCGAATGGCAAAATGAAATGCTGCAGTTGGAGAAGCTGTCTCCTTCCACCGTGTACAAACGAATGGCCTCATTAAAATCTTATTGGAATTTTTTGGTTGAAAATAATATTGTAGATCATAATCCTTTGTTGGGGGTTGAGGTACCCAAAGTACAGTCCCATCATCCTTCACATTCTTGGTTAACAACGGAAGAAGAAAAAAAGCTGCTTGAACGGGTAAAATCCGAAAAAAACAGTTGGAAACGGCATCGTAATCTTTGTATCGTGCACTTAATGATCGAGGCTGGCTTTACAGTTTCAGAAATAGTTCAGTTGGATTGGGATCAAATTTTTTGGGAAGATGGCTTAATCCAGATAAAAAATGAGCATCAGTTGACGCGAACGGTGCCGATGAACGAGTTGCTCACCCAATCACTGACAGAATGGATTCCCTATGTAAAGAAGCAAGAAGGGCCGGTCATTCTTTCCCAACTCAATGAAAGGATGACGAGACAAGGCATTCATTATTTAATCAAAAAGTTTTTTCAAGATATCGGGTTGGATCAATATTCAGCACATACCTTACGGCATACATTTTGCCGCAGACTCATAGAAGCCAACTTGGATCTAAAAGAGGTATCCAAGTTGGCGGGTCATGCCAGCATTGAAACAACAAAGAGGTATTTGAACGCATAGACGAACACTCTTTGAATCCCCCATAAAATAGCCAAAACACTGGCTATTTTATGGGGGATTTTAGTTGTATGCCATTCAATTATTGTGATTCCTTGTATTCACTTGATCTTTAGATACTGAAGTAGTTTTTGAACATAATCAAAGACACAAGATTCAGATTCGCCGTTCAAGTAAAGATGCTTTACTTTTTCGATGATGTATCCGGGGATTTTCTTTCCTTGGAGAAATGGATAAAAACGTCTGTACCCATCCACTAAATGGTCCCATCGTTGATCCTGCCCTGGTTCCAAAAAGTTGGCAAGATCAATCAACTTGATGTGTTTTTCTTGCAAAATGATGTTTTTTAAATGAATATCTTTTGGATAAAGACCGCAATTTGTTGCATGTTGAATTGCCTGATTCACTTCATCTATTACTGATTCGGGTATAGGAATTCCGAGCTCCAAACATTCGTATAAGGTGTATCCCGGTTCGTACGAAAGGATGAGAAAATTAGAATCTCGTCCATAACAAGTGGCGAAATAGGGGGAGGGTGTCAGCTTTTTATAGGCATGATGTTCTTTTTCCAGTAAGTGGAGGGTGTCACTGGAAAAAATTTTGTACACCTTTTTTGGCTCAAGTCGGTGACGCACAACAATGGCGTCAGTACCGGTGCCGATTAAAGTGAAACTTGGTGGCAGATAAGATATATTGGCCAGGATGTTGGAGTCATGGGTCTGTATCTGAATGTCCTTAAGGTCATTAAGAATGATATTCGTAAAGTTGTCTTCCTCTGTCATTACCTGTTCCCCTGATTTTAGTTTTCGTATAATCTCATTCTATAGAATTCGGTAAAAAAAACAAGTTGTATTCGGTAAAGAAAAAAGGTGATTTTAAGACGTATGAATAGCAACAGTAACTTGAGCCTTAGATTTTAGTGATGTATGTTGAATTTGAAATTTGTGTGAAATGAGTGTGTTTAGTAAGGTGAATAAAACCTTTACTTTGTATATGTTGACTTCCAAATAACTTTACCGAATTTTGTTTTCTTTACCGAATTTGATTTTTGTGCTTGAGTATGGTAAGTTGGAAAAGAAATAAAACTGGAAACAAATGTGCCTTGACATCATGAAAAGGGGAGAATGGGTAGTGGCCGCTAAGAGAAAATTTGCTGTGTGGGGCCTGTTGTTGGCGCTGTTGATTGTCGCGGGCTGTGGAGATGCAGATAGAACAGAAGTATCAAAACAATCGGTAACAGTAGTGGATGGGGACACGATTAAAGTCAAAATGAAGAAAAAAGAGGAGACAGTCCGGTTGTTGCTGGTCGATACACCAGAAACCAATCATCCTGAAATCGGAAAACAGCCACTTGGAGATGAAGCAAAAGCATTTGCTAAGAAATTGATCAATGAAGCGAAAAAAATCGAGTTGGAAAAAGAAGAGACCAAGAGGGACAAGTATGGTCGATTCCTTGCCTATGTGCTTGTGGATGGAAAGCTATTGCAGGAAGAACTGGTGAAGGAAGGATTTGCTCGCATCGCTTATGTGGACCAACCTGACGCCAAATATCTGGATGAGCTGAAAAAAGCGGAACAAGAGGCACAGCGCAAAAAAGTAGGGATTTGGCAATGGGATGACTACACAAAAAAAGATGGCTTTAAGGTGGAGTCGCTAGAAAAAGAGGGAAATATCTTTGTTGCGAGTAAAAATGGCGATGTCTACCATCCCATCGGCTGTCATGTTGTCAAAGACATTAAGCCGGAAAACCTCATTTACTTCTATTCCGAGCAAGATGCCATGAAAACAAATCGGCATCGCAGTGAAGTGAAAGAGTGTTGGAATTCTTATAAATAATGGGGAAGGTGAACCAATTGTTCAAAGATTTGATGGCCCGATTTGGTAAAGGGGCAGCAAAGGTGGATTTGATACTTAACAGGAATCAATTTCAGCTTGGGGATGTTGCTGAAGGAAAATTGGTGATCCAAGGCGGAGCGGCCGAACAAAAAATAAACAAGATTGATGTTCGATTGATGGTCGTCATCCGCTATGATGAAACGGAATACGTTCATGCGGTTACGTCCATCCCATTTTACGAATCCTTTACTATTCATCCAGGGGAATACAAAGAATTCCCATTTCAATGTCAATTGCCTTATGATCTCATGATTTCAGGGCACTATGTGACCTACTTTTTCAACACGGAATTGGATATTGCGGGCGGTATTGACCAAAAGGATCGGGACTACATAGAAATCCTTTGTCCCCAATCTTTACAGCAAGTATTGAATGCATTAAACCATTTGGGATTCAGGGAGAAACATGATTCCCGCAAGTTTAATGGACACGTGCAGGAGTTTGCATTTTTTCCCACTGACTTCTTACAAGGAAAGGCAGAAGAATTGGAATTTGTTGTAGCGGTGCAACCCGATGGTGTTCGGTTGTTGCTTGAATTGGATCTCATCTCGTTTGGGCATGAAAAAGAACTGAAACGGGAGGTATTTATCCCCAATCACCTATTGGAATCCGAAGATGGGTTGGTCAGTGAACTAAAAAGGATTTTAGAGGAAATGGCTGAATATGCGCATACCGATTATCATCATGACTCTCATTATGGCCACTCATATCATGGTCACTCCCATCATGGTCATGGACACCACTCTTCGGGTATGGCTGGGGCTGTTGGGGGATTTGCGGCTGGAGTCGTAGGGGCAATGGTGGTTAACGAAATGTTAGATAATGACGACGGTGATGATGACGATGGAGGATTGGAAGGTTTTTTTGAAGATGAAGATTGATTTAATGCGCGATGAATAACCCTATAGGGTTACTCATCGCTTTGTTTTATGATCGTTCGTTTTTTGAACTGTTCTTTTTGGACATAATTAATAGGTATAGGACAGATTGTAATGGGAGGATTGGAATTGGAAGGTCGGCTTCTTTGAGGCGTTAACTCGTGACTAAAAGCTTATATGAACTGAAAATCAGGTGAACCATTTATCAAAAGAAAAAACACCTATCGAAATTTTAGACCAAGATTTTATAAAAAAGGTTAATAATGCTGAAAGACTGACAGCCCTAAGAGAAGTATTGTTTTTTGAATTAAGCAAAGTACATTGATTATTCAAGTAAATATATAATGGTTAACCCACATAGTTTTTTTTCTTCAGAAGACAAATTTCAAGAATAGCTATTCTTTGCATCTGATGCGCTTGAAAATTTTATGGTTAAGTTTAGTCACTTTAGATGTGGATACTCACCAGAATCACTCTTTCGATTGGAACAATGGATTTTAACTCCACAGTCCTTTGTGAAAAATGAAAAGGAAGAGGGTGATGACGTGATGAAAGCAATTCAAAGGAACATGTATCCCATTTAAAGTTTTTCTAGGATCTGCTGGTAGTCTACAAGTTTTGTTTTTTACAGGAAGTAAAGGCCTATTGGCCCTGAGAAAAGCAAAGAGATAAACAGGATGAAAGGAATTAAAGAGGCTTCCGGAGATGGGACATGCCTCTTTGCTTCATATCTGTGCTAAGGTTATTTATTTTTCGCATAAAGGTAATTGTATCGAATTCCATGTTTAAGCTCATCGGTCATAATCTCAAACACCATGTTTTTAAAGGCTTTTCCAGGAATCGTAAAATAAATCTTTCTATAGAGTTCAACAGCCCCCGACTCCCCGAAGATGGCGCGCCGTAATCCTTCTAAATAAGAAGCAGGAGGAGTAAAGGGTTCGGATTCATCGCCTTCAATGGTTTGTCCTGTCAAAGAGTAGTACATCTTCCTGAACATCCTCCGATGTTTTCTTTCATCATTCCGAATGGATGTAATGATCTCTCTGTCCTCTTGGGATGGAGCATGTTGAATCAAATAATCGTAAAATAACTCATCCGTTCTTTCATCTTTGACCGCTTCTTTTAACAATGGGATGGCATAGGCCGGGTTTGTTTGATACATATTCCCATTCGCATGGATCATCGGTCGCATTGCATTGGATGGGTAAAGATAGTTCATTCCATTTTTCCGCTCCTTTACTCACAGATGATACATCGTATGACGCAAGGGTCTATAGGGTGCATATCTTTATGCGAAACATCTATCTGCATGAATGAGGAAAGGTGTTGTCCCTGTGAAGATTATTTACAAGTTGTTTCAAGTCATTAATGAGTGGAAAACCTTATTCTCATGTGCGCTGATGGATAAAGTGAAGCGAATGGGAAAACATTTTGGGAGCGGCCGCCAAACCCATGTCTCCATCCAAAAGACGGTTTTGAACGCCGTCAAAAAGGCGGTTCCAATTGGAACAACGCACGGATCAAGATTTCTAGAATCCACGAAAAGATCGTTAATGCAAGACATTGTTTTCCACATAAACTGTCTACCAAACTGATTCACGAAAACCAAGTCATCTGTCTGGAAGACTTACAGGTAAGAAACATGATTAAAAACCACAACGCAGCTAAATCAATCACTGTTGCGTCATGGTCTGAATTTGTATCCATGCTGGAGTATAAGGCTAAATGGTATGGAAGAATCATGGTCAAAGTCGGAAAAACCTTTCCATCTGGCCAACGATGTTCCAACTGTGGCTACAGAAACAAGGACGTAAAAAATCTCAACCTCAGACAGTGGACATGCCCAGAGTGTCACACAAACCATGACAGAGATATCAACGCATCGATAAACATTTTACAAGAAGGTTTAAGACTCATTGCCGCTGGACTGGCGGTCTAAGCTTGGTTAAGTTCTCTTCGGTGGAAGGGATTACCCAAGAATCCCCTGCCTTTAGGCATGGGGAGTGGAATCATGGCGTCTGTAATTGTTTATAGCCTTTTACACCTATTGACATAACGCTATTATTTAAATAAAATAACATCGAAATTGATAATCATTATCGATTGTTTTGTTGGGAAAGTTTAGGGATTAATGATTAAGGAAAAGATGAGACATTCATTCTAGAACATATAAATGCCTTGCCTCTATTTAGTTTGTTAGAAAAGATATGTAGGAGGAAAAAACATGTCCAGGCTTTTTACCGAGAATTTAAGAATAGCCTATGGAGACCATGATATTGTTAAAAATTTAAACTTAACCATTCCTGATGAGAAGATTACTGCTATTATTGGACCAAATGGTTGCGGTAAATCCACCGTTTTGAAGACAGTGGCTCGAATACTTGCCGCAAAATCTGGTGCCGTGTTTCTGGATGGAAAAGAAATCATAAAAGAGTCTACTAGAAAGATTGCGCAAAAAATGGCCATTTTGCCCCAGTCGCCTGATGCCCCAGAGGGACTAACCGTTGCGGAGTTAGTTTCATATGGAAGGTTTCCATATCAAAAGGGGATGGGAAAGTTGAAGGATAAAGACCGAGAAGCAATCAATTGGGCAATTCAGGTAACGGGTATTTCCACCTTCAGGGACAGGGCGGTCGATGCCCTTTCAGGAGGCCAAAGGCAGAGAGTTTGGATTGCCATGGCGTTAGCCCAGGAAACGGATATCATTCTTCTTGATGAGCCGACAACCTATCTTGATTTATCACATCAGTTGGAGATCTTGGAGCTACTGAAATACTTAAACGAAAAAGAAAAACGTACCATTGTTATGGTGATTCATGACTTAAATCATGCAGCCCGTTTCGCTGATCATATTGTGGCCATGAAAGAAGGTGAAATCATCAAGGAAGGAACTGCGGAAGAGGTAATGACTTCCCAGGTTCTTAGAAGTGTCTTCCACATTGATGCTGAGATTGGCACAGACCCGAGAACAAAAAAACCGATATGCCTCACTTATGATTTAATCAACAGGTCTCATGCAATGGAAGAAATGGCTATATAAATATTTTATGTGGATAATATCTTATTTTTTTGACATTTAATTGATAATGATATTTATTATTGATATTTAATTGGAGATGAGAGCAATGAAGATACACAAACAATCATTTTTTCTACGCTTGATTGCAGTTCTTTTAGTCGGTTTGTTGGCGGGTTGTGGAGGTCAAACGGGCCACAAAACGAATTCCGGCACCGAAAGTAATTCTTCACCAAAAACGAGAATTTATCATTCTGAAAATGGTGATATTGAAGTGCCTGCCAAACCGAAAAGAATTGCCGTGCTGGCGGCAACCTATGCAGGAAATCTATTGAAACTGGGTATTACACCCATCGCTGTCAACGAATGGCCAAAGGGGAACAAATTCTATGAAGGCAAGTTGGATGATGTAGAAGTGATAACCACTGATTCCTTAGAGAAGCTCTTGGCATTGGAGCCCGATTTGATCATCACATATTCAAACGATAAAAATATTAAGAAATACTCCGAGATTGCTCCAACAGTTTCTTTTACCTACGACAAATATAACTATCTAGAACAGCATATTGAAATAGGGAAATTAGTCGGTAAAGAAAAGGAAGCGAGAGCATGGGTGGAAGAGTGGCAAATGAAAGCGAAAGCAGCGAAGAAAAAAGTCCAAGAAGTGATTGGTGAAGACGCTAGCGCCACGGTCTTTGAAACATTTGGGAAAGACCTGTATGTATATGGGAAGAATTGGGGGCGTGGAACAGAGGTGATCTATCAGGCTCTTGGCCTTAAAGCTCCCAAAAAGGTGGAACAAGATGTATTTGGTCCTGGGTACAAAGCGATTTCAGCAGAGGTGATTCCACAATACGCGGGCGATTACATTTTTGTTGGTGAAGGAGCTGAAACAACGGATAACTCATTCATGGAAACGGATGTGTGGAAAGGAATACCAGCAGTACAAAAGAATAACGTCATACCCTTTGATTCAAAGTCCTTCTATTTTAATGATCCGATCTCCCTTGAAAAAGAAATGGAGTTCATTGTTAATGCACTGACCAAAGGGAAATGATTTCCAAGCCTAATAAAGGAATAAAACTTATGATGATGACCAAAAACACACAGACAACAGAAAATAAAGTTTATTCCCGACCGGCAATCGGTACATCCATATTGGTCTTAGGATTCATACTCCTTGTAGGCAGTATTGTGTTGGCTATTTCAGTAGGCGCTGCCAATATTGATTTTCTAACTGTGTGGAGATCGATTTTTAATTATGATTCCACCAGGGAAGCTGATCAAATTATTGTCAGCATCAGGCTGCCAAGGGAGCTGGGAGCGGCAATCGTGGGGGCGGCCTTTGCGGTTAGCGGAGCCATCATGCAGGGAATGACGAGGAATCCCCTCGCAGATCCCGGTTTACTTGGTCTAAACGCTGGCGCTAGTCTGGCTCTTGCGTGCGTATTTGCTTTCCACTCAAGCGCCAGTTATTTATCAGTCATGTTCGCTTCTTTTATTGGTGCCGGAATAGGAGCTGGAATGGTATTTGGTCTGGGATCTTTGAGACGGGGAGGAATGGCTCCCATTCGCATTACTCTGGCGGGTGCGGCCGTCTCGGCATTGCTATCCGCTTTAGGGGAAGGGTTGGCCCTATATTATAAACTATCCCAGGATCTTGCTTTTTGGACGGCTGGAGGTGTCTCAGGAACAAACTGGCTCCAATTGAAACTTATTTTTCCAGTGGTTGTTGTGGGAATGATTATGGCGCTCATGCTTTCCAAAGGGTTAACCATTCTCAGCTTTGGTGAAGAAATGGCAAAAGGGTTGGGACAGCGGACTTTATTGACTAAAGCAATCCTTATGACGGTTGTGCTGATCCTGGCCGGAGCTGCCGTTTCCCTAGTTGGGTCTATTGCTTTTGTTGGATTGATGGTACCTCACATCGTCCGTTTTCTGGTTGGGACGGATTATCGCTGGATCATCCCGTGTTCAGCCATATTTGGAAGTGTATTCATGGTTCTTGCCGACACAACTGCGAGAATGGTAAATGCTCCATTTGAGACCCCAATGGGCGCAATCGTATCGATGGTTGGCGTTCCTTTCTTCCTTTATCTCGCCCGAAAGGGAGGAAGAAAATGAACATGATAAATGCAGATCAGCTCAAGAAAGTTCGATTAACCATGATATCAGCTTTGGTTTTGCTTCTGGCGATGTTTGTGATCAGTGTGGCGACTGGATATGTCTCTTTATCTCCTGCCCAATTGGGGCGTACCATTTTAGGACAGGGCACCGGCAAGGAAAATTTGATTTTATATGGTTTCCGGCTCCCAAGAATTATCATTACGATTCTTGCTGGCATGGGACTGGCCGTTTCCGGTTCCATCTTGCAAAGCATTACCAAAAACCCGCTTTCAGATCCGGGTGTTTTGGGAATTAATGCGGGTGCAGGGCTGATGGTGGTTTTTTATGTTATGTTATTTACCGCAGAGTCGACAAATTTTTTATACGTCCTTCCCCTTTTTGCATTAATGGGAGGAATATTAACTGCCGCTTTCATTTATATCATGGCCTATAAAAAAGGGGAGGGTGTTGACCCGACTAGGCTCGTTTTAATTGGTGTGGGGATAGCAGCGGCCATGAACGGCGCCATTTTAACCCTGACTTCCCGTTTGGAACGTGAGGAGTATGATTTTTTTGCCAATTGGATGGCGGGAAGAATTTGGGGAAATGATTGGACGTTTGTTTTGGCTTTACTTCCGTGGATTCTTTTGCTCCTCCCTATTGTTTTAGCCAAGTCAAATGTACTAAACGCATTGAATTTGCATGAAAATGTATCTGTAGGTTTAGGAGTCCATGTGGAGAGGGAAAGGCGAATCCTTATTTTCATCGCGGTGGCTCTTTCTTCAGCTTCTGTATCAGTCAGCGGAGGTATCGCCTTTGTTGGCCTTATGGCTCCGCATATCGCAAGGGCCTTGGTGGGACCTCGTCATCAGGCGTTCCTTCCCATAGCAGCTATGCTCGGAGCTATTTTGCTCCTTGCTGCGGATACCATCGGAAGGGTCATATTAGACCCTAGCGGTATTCCTGCTGGAATTGTCGTTACAATCATCGGTGCTCCATATTTTTTGTACTTGATGGCAAAAAAATAGTTTCAAAAGGAAGAGCTTCAGATGGAAAACGAGGGGCTGTATGATGCTACGGTGATGAATCCGGATTCCCGACCTATGGCTATGTATTCAACAGCCAAAGCAAATCAATCCCCCTAAAATGAAAAAAACGCCATTCTCTCTATAAATCAATAGAAAGAATGGTGTTTTTCATATTAAATCGCCGTTAATTAACCTCTCCACGATTGAAGCTCCTTCAAATAAGCACTTGCATCAAAGGATAATTAAGAGTTTTCAGACGAACCTCTTTTTAGGAATTTACTTTGAATATTTCCTCTTGCTCAGTTTGTGATCGTGAAACGCGTTCTTTCATCCGGCTGAAAATAGATGCAAGAATAGAACCCGATATATTGTGCCACACACTGAAAATCGCACTCGGAACAGCGGCCAGAGGTGAGAAATTAGCCGTCGCAATCGCTACGCCTAATCCGGAATTCTGCATCCCTACCTCCATTGCCACCGCCTTCTGTTTTGCCAAATCCATTCCAAACAGGCGAGCAAGGAAAAAACCAAGCAAAAAACCAAGCACGTTATGCAAGATTACGACAGCAAAAATTAACGGACCCGTGGTAGCCAACTTAGCCTGACTGCCCGCTACTACACCGGCTACGATCATGACAATCGCGATGGTTGATACGAGCGGTAATGCTTTTGCGCTCGCCTCTGCTTGTTTGCCAAAAAACCTCTTAATTATAAATCCGAGGGCTAACGGAATAATAACCACTTGAATAATAGAAACAAATAATGACCACATATTGATATTTACCCACTTACTTGCAAGCAGCAAAATAAGCGACGGTGTCACAATTGGTGCAAGAATTGTTGAAACGGACGCAATGGACACGGCAAGAGCGACATCTCCTCTTGCCAGAAACACCATAACATTGGATGCCGTTCCGCTTGGGCAGCATCCGACTAGAATCACACCGACAGCCACTTCCGGCGGCAAATCTAATCCCCATGCTAATAAGAACGCTAATCCGGGCATGATAATGTAATGACACACCACACCCATCGCCACATCTTTAGGACGACGAAATACTTCTTTAAAATCTGCTGCGGACAATGTAAGTCCCATCCCGAACATCGTGATTCCTAATAAGGGAACAACATATTCTCCTATCCATATGAAATTGGCAGGGGAAGCATACGCAATAATGGAAAAAAGCATGACCCATAACATAAATGTTTTTCCTGCTAACGAACTGATTTTTTCGATAATTATCATAATAACCTCCTCTAGGTAGGTGAACCCTTTGCTACAAAAGAAAGTTCTCCTTCTATATAGACTGCCAGATATATATATGTTATGACCAGACTTTTTTCGTTGCAACCATCCATCCAAGGAAAATTCCCGGGTGGGTTTTCCAATCGCCTTTTCCCATTAATGATCAAATTCGCAAACATAGGCAATCGACTTAGAGCAAATATGGATATCCTTCCGTATATTGCATATAGATCAAGATCATAAAGGGGTTGTTAAAATTGGAACGCAAATATCCCATGCATTACCCGCCGATGATGCATCCGCCAATGATGCATCCGCCAATGATGCCACATGAACCGCACAAGAAGGATTATTACATGCACAAAGCTTATTATCATTGTAAAAAGGCATGTAAGTACATCAAAAAAATGATGAGGCACCATTGTCATACGCCATGCTATAGGGAAAGTTCCTCATGTGGTTATACGTACGATACGTTAGACGATTTTAGAGGACTGATGTAAGACATCGTTGAACAACGAAATCCCGGATGTGATCAACATGCATGATGCGCAAAAGGCTGTTCCAACGTTTGAACCACCATTGTATTTAAAGATCAAGTAAGTGGTAGCCAAAAAAGAAGATGTCGAATTTTCCCCTTCAGCGGATGGGCCTATTGGGTAGAAGCTGAAGGGTTTTCTTGTTTTTTGGTTTTTCTTTGCGCGTTCGCCATGATTCGTTTGGGAGTGCGGGGTTCTATGAGTACGGAACAAATGGGCAGTGAAGGAACAGGCCGCGCACCAGAAGGTTCTTTTGTCGTATGTAATCTTTTTGGAAGCTTTATGAACTGGCGGGACTAAAAACATTACACGCGAGACAAAGCTTCGGCAAACCGCGAAATCGCCTCCATGATGGATTTTTGCCTTAATCGAGCATAAGTGAAACGAACGTACCCATTTGGGGCACCAAACACGCTTCCGGGCATAAACAGGATTTTGTTTTTTATTCCCTCCTCAACGAGTTTTTGGTCATCAACCTCTTGGTTTATTTTACACCATAGGTGAAGTCCGCCTTTTGGTGTCGTAAATTCAATTTTTCCATGCAATATCTCACGCAAAGCAGACATGATGAGATTGCGTCTGTCCATCAACTGTTTGCGGAGGTACTGAAGATGATCCGGATAATCGGCTGATTGTAAAAACTGATTCGCCAATAGCTGGGGAAAAACGCTTAGCCCAAAATCCATTTGCTGCCGGGCATCGGCTAAGCGGTTAATGACCGATTGGGGGCCAATGAGCCAACCTATTCGCAAACCGGAGGCTATCACCTTGGAAAGGGACCCGATATACAGGACGTTGCCGCTCTGATCAAAAGATTTTATTGGATCGTGTTTCTGATCTTCGAAAGAAAGCAAGCTGAACGGTTCGTCCTCAACGATTGGAATGCCCAATTCCGCTGAAATCTCCAACATTTTTTGCCTTCGAATATCTGCAAGCACAGTGCCTGTCGGATTTTGGTATGTCGGATTTACAAAAATCATGCGGATTCGATGTTTGCGATGTAAAGCCAAGATATCGTCGGGGTTGATCCCGTCGGCATCCACCTGTAAACCAAATATGCGCAAACCAGCCGATTGAAACAGTGGAAGCGAGTAGTAGTAAGAAGGGGATTCAATCGCGACGGCATCGCCCGGACTGAGCAGACACTGGGTAATGAGATATAGAGCTTGCTGAGCCCCTGAGGTAATAAGAACAGAAGAACTGGTTGTATTGATTTTGTGATAGGTCATCACATGGTTGGCTACTGTCTCTCGTAAAGCCAAATGTCCTTGCGGATGCTCATATCCCAAATCACAAGGAATGGTTTGTTGAGTAAAAGCCGATTGTAGAGCTTGAACGGGAAATAAGTCGGTTGACAATTCGCCGCTAGCCAAATCGAAACCGTTTTCCATCCGCTTGGCCTCTTCTCGAATACGTCTGATCAAGGGATACGTCGGTAAAAATGAGCCTCCTTCAACATACTTTTTCCAGTTTGTGTAAACGCTTGGCCTGATTCCCCATTTGTGTGTGCTGACGTACGTTCCGCTTCCTTGTTTTCTTTCTATTAAACCCGATGCTTGGAGTTCCTCGTAAACATGAACAATCGTCATGCGATTGACGTTTAATAGTTCAGCCAATTTACGTTCCGAAGGAAGCAAGCTTCCTGGAGGAAACTCACCGTACGCAATCTTTTGTTCAATGAATTCGGCTATTTGTTGATAAAGAGGCTTGTCGCCACTACGATTCACTTTCCATTCCATTCCAACATTCACCTCAGACTATTTCGTTTGTTGGTATGATGATAAATGGATGATTGAAGAATCATCCAATTGGATGATTACAGGTTGTGTTCTTTGCCTTATCATGATCATTACACACCTGCATTCATTCATTATCCCTAAATAAGGAGGGGGAAAATGGTCAATCAACATCATACCGTAAGAGTGGCTGTTGTCCAAGCTGCTTCCGTTATCATGGATCGGGCGGCAAGTACGGAAAAGGCGATTTCGTTAACATGGCAAGCAGCGGAAAAAGGGGCGAACATTGTTGTTTTTCCTGAAGCGTTCATTCCGGCTTACCCACGGGGTCTCACCTTTGGAACGCGGATCGGAAGCCGTTCTCCCGAAGGAAGAAAAGACTGGCTTCGCTATTGGGAAAATGCCGTTGCCGTGCCAAGTGAAACAACCGATATGCTAGGAGAAACTGCGCGAAAGGCGGGTGTTTATCTCGTCATCGGTGTGATAGAAAGAGACAACGAGTATAGCGGGGGAACGCTCTACTGTACGGTGCTGTTTTTTGGACCGGATGGAACCCTGCTTGGCAAGCATCGGAAATTAAAACCAACCGCTTCTGAGAGGCTTGTCTGGGGGGAGGGAGACGGAAGCACTTTGCCAGTCCTGGATACGCGATTCGGAAAAATGGGCGCGTTGATTTGTTGGGAAAACTATATGCCTTTGGCAAGAACGGCTATGTATGCGAAAGGGATACAAATCTATATAGCCCCCACGGCAGATGCGCGAGATGTGTGGCAATCCACCATCCGCCATATTGCTGTAGAAGGAAGATGCTTTGTTTTATCTTGCAATCAATATGTCACAAAGGATATGTACCCCACTGATTTGGCCTGCTATGATGAACTGGAGTCATTTCCCGACGAGATGTGCAGTGGAGGGAGTGCGATAATCGGGCCTTTGGGTGAATATGTGAAAGAACCTGTTTATGGTTGCGAGGAAATTCTCATCGCTGATCTTGATTTGCGCAGGTTAGCTTATAGCCGATTTGATTTTGATGTGGTTGGGCATTATTCAAGACCAGATATATTTCAGTTGTTTGTCAATGAAGAGAAAAAAGAGAATGTGAAGTGGAAATGAATGTGGTCGGAACCGCACGTTCATTTTCGCCTCCATTGGAAATGGATGGAATATCGACGTTGAAAACAGATGAGATGAAGGTTGGTTTTTTCCATGTCTAGCCGGGATTTCTTTCAAGTCTTTTTATTCAGTCCTGTTCAAAGCTTATATGGACATGTCGCCAATGTTTCCAATCATGAGTCCCATTCACGACCAGCAATTAGGTGGCGTAATCATGAAGATTTATGCAGGAGATTGTCTACATTACAGCGATTGGTCTGGTTTTCTTAAAATGGATCAGACAAGAAAGAGTGAAAGATGAAGCGGAGTTGCGAGAGTTGTCATTATTGCAGAACCCCACAAGAGTTGATGGAGTTTAAAAGGAATATCACAAAATCTATTTCAAGGAGTTTGTTGCGATGTTGATCACGGGTATTATCTTACTTTGTGTTTTTTTGATCATTTTCGCCTTTTTCACCACTTTTCGCTTGGGAGCAACCCAATCACAGACGACGAATGAACATTACAACCGGAGCAGAAAGAAAACGATCATTCTGCTGTCGATTATTTATATCATCGCCTCCGTCATCGGTCTCTTATACGTTTATCTAGTATAGGGCAACACTTAGGATTATGTTTTTGTGTATTACAAAAACATGTTTGTTTTACGAGATTTTTGCCGGCTGAAAGCCCACGGTTTCAATCGTGGGATGAAAGACGGCGTTGCTCGGTATCCCCATAAAGGGGATGCTTAGAGCAACTATTTTTTATCTTTTGATGTTGCAGTTTACGGATCGAACGGTTAGGATCTGGATATGGAACAAGACGACAGAAGAACAAGAACAACGGTCTCTTTAATCAACTATCATTTTGTTTTCTGTCCGCGCTATCGAAGAAAAGTACGGGTGAATCAAGTAGAAGAGCGATTCAAGGAACGGGTGACCGAAATTGGTGAAGAGAATGAACGGGTGATTGTCGCTATGGAAGTCATGCCTGATCATTGTCATTTGTTATTGAACGGTCTTCCCGCTCATTCACCATCGGATATCATGGCAAAAGTGAAAGGAGTGACTTCAAGAAGACTGAGACAAGAATTTAAACACTAAATCATTAAACGCTATGT
>NZ_JBHTBW010000009.1:0-578 GCF_042665195.1 Laceyella putida | reverse complement strand
CTGAGATGAATACGGAATTTGCGAACTGGTTACTCACACATCCAGAAGTGAACAAAGCAACAAGTAAGATATTCAAAGAATTTTCTTCTGAAACGTTCCCTTCGGCTGTCTCGAATCAAACGATTCGTGAGGTGAAGTCCCAAATGAAAAATCAAGAGGCGAAGACCTTTAAGAAGATGTGGTGTTGCTTTAATAATCAGAATCTAAAAATAGAGAAAGCGGGAACTTTCTATACGGTTGCTTTTCCCACTCTAGAAAAGAAGGTTGGCGTTCCTGTAGTGGCTCGCCCTTTTCAACAAGCATGGTTAGAACGAATCATAGCGGGTACTGCCAAGCAAGGAGCCGGAAAGCTCTACAAGAAGAAACAGAAATGGGTTCTGGCTATTGCCATCTCATTTGATGTGCAGAAAAGCCAAGATCAAAAAGCGATGGGAGTAGACTTAGGTCTGCGCTACTTAGCTGTAGCCAGTGTGGGAACCCAGTCTCTCTTTTTCAAAGGAAATGAATGTGCTTTGCTTATACTCGCAGACGCTATTCAGCCAGACGTAGAAAACTGGGCAAAACCAAGAAACTTCCAG
>NZ_JBHTBW010000008.1:0-64927 GCF_042665195.1 Laceyella putida | reverse complement strand
TCCCTTTTATATACAAAAACCCTGCGATCAACAAAGTTGATTCGCAGGGTTTGTCAACATTCTCAATCGCCTGGTCATGTTACACTTGACCAGGCGATTTTCCGTTTGTTGCCTCGGTAACGGTGTTTACAAGCGGTTTGTTTTTGTCCGATTTGTGTCTTGTTCATTTAATTAATAAGCCGAAATATCAGAAAAATATAGAAAATCATTTCTCTCTGTACTATAATAGATTGTAAAATAACAAACTATAATATAACAGAGGTGAGGGTGATGTTGTCCCACAAAGGGTTGGTTTCCCATGATCACGGGCTGCGTGTATGGGAGCAGTTATATCACGAGTACTGGAATGTTGGTCTGATGAAGGAGGTAAATGAAGAGATCGAAGGAATGATGGGTCAAATGGAGGCGCATATCAAAGAAGGTTGTTCATGCGGAGATAATGAGCAGGATACCGAATTTTTCAGGAAATTGAAATCGATGGTCCAACGTGGGATACAGGCTGGGGATATCTCGGAACTACCTGTTGTTGAAGAAGCATTGCAACAATATTTTTTGCGAAAACATTCCCATCATCCGTGTATTCGGCATTTGCTTCATACCCGGCATGAATGGGGATGGGATCGGATCGTCCAAATCAAACGTGATGGTGAGGGGGGTTAAATCGATGTCTATGTGGCGAATTAGTTGGCAACATGGTTTGTCTTCCACTCCTTCTTGGCAAATTTGCAAAAAAATCGAGGAAATGGCTGGGACGGCCGTAACGGTGAGTGAAAGCACGGAAAATATCGTGGAATTCACATTCACGGACCATTCGCGTTTTTTGGCCGTGTTGGATTACTTGTCTTTTGTGGCGGAGGGACGGATTGTTGATGTTTCGGATCAGGTTTTTTCCTCCCATTTGGGCGGGAAAATAGCGATTCACCCCAAAATCGACTTGAATGACCGCGCTACTCTCTCGCACGTTTATACTCCGGGAGTGGCTCAAGTGTGTGAAGCGATTTGTGACAAGGAAGACCGGGTGTATTCCTATACGATGAAGAAAAATACCGTCGCGGTTGTTACGGATGGAACGGCTGTGCTGGGACTTGGGAATATTGGTCCCAAAGCCGCTTTGCCAGTGATGGAGGGAAAAGCGATCCTTTTTAAGGCATTGGCCGATATCGATTCTTTCCCCATCTGTCTTGATACGGTGGAGACAGAGGAAATTGTTCATATTATTAAAGCCATTTCTCCCGGGATAGGCGGCATTAATTTGGAAGACATTGCAGCGCCAAGATGCTTTATCATTGAGGAAAAATTGAAACAGGAATTGAATATCCCTGTATTCCATGACGACCAACACGGAACGGCTGTGGTTGTTTTGGCAGGATTGCTAAATGCCTTGAAAATCGTTGGCAAATCATTAACAGAATTGAAAGTGGTCATCTCTGGGGTCGGTGCGGCTGGAGTGGCATGCGGGCAAATGTTGCGGGAGTCGGGGGTGGAAAATATTATCGGGGTCGGCCGTAAGGGCGCGATTTACCGCGGAGGGGATTTTGGCAGAATCAACGAGCTTTGGTTCGCCAAACACACCAATCCCGAAAACCTGAAAGGGACCATCTCCGATGTGATTGATGGGGCGGATCTATTCATTGGCGTTTCCGCGCCCAATCTCCTCTCCATTGATGATGTGAAAAAGATGAACCGTGATCCGATTGTGTTTGCGTTGGCCAATCCCATCCCCGAAATTGAACCCGTTGCCGCAGCGCCCCATGTGCGGATCATGGCTACGGGAAGATCTGATTTTCCCAATCAAATCAACAATGTGCTGGCATTTCCGGGCATTTTTCGCGGTGCGTTGGATTGTCGCGCCACGGAGATCAATCAGGCGATGAAATTGGCGGCAGCCCGTGCCATTGCCGAAGTGATTAGCGAACAAGAATTAAACGAAAACTATATCATCCCTGATGTTTTTAATCCGGATGTTGTCAAAAAGGTGCGAGATGCGGTGATAAAAGCTGCCCATGATACAAATGTCTCCCGTCTTGATAAGGGATGGGAGACAAGCCTGCAGAGAAGTTGGTAAAAGGAGAGCGCATGGGGTTTCATCGGAAAGAAAGAAGAGCAAAAGAAAGATGAAACTCGGCAACTCGGGTGCGGGATCAAAAAGAAAAGCAGTTCCAGTTACTCACTGGAGCTGCTTTTTAATTGATTAATGTCATTTTTCGGATCAGGATCCTCCTCGATGCCATCCATTTTTACGGCGACATCAAACACATCGAAATGATCAGTGACAAACTGAATGTCCCTTAGGTTTTCTTCTTTTTTTGGTTTATCGTCGTTCTTTGACATGGTTTCCCTCCTGAAAAATTTGGCATGCGTTATTATCTTTTGCAATCGTTCATTCCATTTTTTGCGGAGCATGAGACGAAGGATAGAGATTTGATTCATTTATTTTTATTTTTATTTTTATGTATTTTCGGTTCATTCAGTGCGGATATAGTCGTTTTTTTGTATAATTATATTCGAAATAAATTAAATAAAATCATTTCCGAAATAACGTGCTATAATGCATAAAAATATACTTGTTTAATAAACAAATGTCTATCGAGAGGGGACACGAGCGGATGGCAGAGCAATATTTGAAGAGAGATATCGGTTTTATGGTTGCACTTTCTGTTGTGATCGGGACGGTGATTGGATCCGGTGTCTTTATGAAACCCGGCGTTGTACTCGGTCAAACCGGCGATTCCACGATGGGGTTGTTGGCATGGGTGATAGGGGGGATCATCACTCTTGCCGGCGGATTGACCATCGCGGAAATTGGGGCGCAAATTCCCAAAACGGGTGGGATTAATGTTTATCTGGAAGAGACCTATGGCGAGCGCTGGGGATATCTGTGCGGGTGGATGCAAACGATTGTCTATGGACCTGCGGTGATCGGCGCATTAGGCCTCTATCTGGGAAGTCTCGTTGCCCATTTGTTTGGTGTGGGGGAAGAGTGGATGACACTGATCGGGATCGGCTTTGTCATGTTTTTGGCCTTCGTCAATATGTTGGGAACCAAATACGGTGGCAGTGTGCAACTGGTTTCGACGATCGCCAAACTGCTTCCCATTGTCCTGATTGTGCTGTTCGGTTTGTGGAAAGGGGACTCAACGATCTTTGGGGTCTCCGCCGGTTCTTCGCTGGAACTTAGTTTTGGTGCGGCGGTGGTTGCCACCTTGTTTGCTTATGATGGCTGGATGATGGTCGCCTCTGTCGCAGGGGAAATGAAAAATCCCGCCAAACTCTTGCCACGAGCGATCATTTTGGGCATCTCCGTGGTGACTATGGTTTATTTGCTCGTCAATCTTGCGCTGTTGCACATCCTTCCAGCCGCAGAGATTGTGAAACTTGGGGAAAATGCGGCAAGCACAGCCTCTACGTTCTTGTTTGGGGAAATGGGAGGGAAGTTGGTCAACATTGGTATTATCATCTCTATTTTCGGTTGTCTCAACGGAAAGATCTTAACCTTCCCCCGCATCCCATATTCCATGGCGGAACGGGGGCAATTGCCGGGTTCCCGATATTTGAAGCAAGTGCACACTGAGTGGGGAACCCCTGTCTATTCCATTGTGACGCAGGTCGTTTTAGCTATAGTTATGATGTTGTTGGCAGATCCGAACCGATTGTCGGACATTGCCGTCTTTGCGACCTTTTTGTTTTATTTGATGGCATTTGTTGCTGTCTTTATTCTGCGCAAACGGAAGAGACCAGCTGATCGCCCTTATAGCGTTCCCCTGTATCCGTTTGTGCCGATGGTTGCCATCGCCGGCTCTGTGTTTGTGATCGTCAGTGCGCTGATGAATGACATGGTTGGCAGCTTGATCGTCGTTCTCACCACTCTAGCCGGTTTGCCAGTATACTGGTTGGTTCGGCGATATCAGGCAAAGTGGTTTGAGAAATCAGTCCATGGGGAGTAAACGAATCAAGGATCATCCGGTAGCAAATCAAGACGATCATGAGGGATCGTTCTTTCGTATACTATGTAGGGAATTGGTCTTTTTATCTTGGCCTGCCTCCTGGTATTCAATGCCATCTGACAAAATCATGATCTGACATACGAAGTCGGGTGTAGGACCTCCAGATTAAGGTTCTTACGTTGTGTTCATATGCACAACGTAAGAGCCTTTCATCTTGGTTTCAAGTCATCTTAAATCCGTTCCAATTTCCGGTTTGCCAAAAGATGGGGAACCCGTTCTCAAGGTTCTGAATGAAGGTCAAGAGGGGGAGGTTCTTCGGGTGGGGAATGAATCTCTCCCAATATGGGATCAGGTGGTGTCGGAGTCATTTCCGGCAGACGCTCAAGGGGATCCGGCAACTCAGTTTCTAGATTTCTCGGCAAATGATCATTGTTGTCCATGTTTTCCTCGCATCTTCACTGGTTTGTACGAAATGCGGAACCAGGGACAAGGGATGAAGCCATGGGGCATTGCTCAAGTGCGATCGTTCACTCTTTTTTCAAACAAAAAGGAATAGTGCGGCAGATTGCATAAATTAAAAAAAGAAAATAATGTTTTAGGAGTGGAAATGGGTAATGAATCGTCAAAACGAAGAGGGAAGGAAAAAAAATTCAGGAAAGACTAAAGCGATATCTCAGTATTTAAACGTACCGGAAGAGTATATAAGAAAGCGATTAACGAAACAGAAAAGAGAATGGGTTTTTTCTAGGTTAAAAGAAATTTCATCACAAAAGAACCAAAAGGGCAAAAATACAGAATAATAATTCTCTAACAAATACGATCTAACCAGATGTTTGCCAGGAGTTGGCCTACGTTTTCACTATACTTCCGCCAAGTGGTGGCCGAGCGCTTTGACAGCGTTGAGAATGTGGTTCGCATGTCAGCAGAGGATATTCTGGAGAATCAGATAGAATTTGCGGGGAAACACGATATTCACGAAGCGAAAATCAATCTGTTGGGTGCGCAGCAGACGCATTTGGCTAAGCGTGTCAGCCGCTTAGAAAAGGAAAAAAAGGCGAATGGCCAATAGAAAAGCCAGCTACATCTCACCCTGTAGCTGGCTTTTCTTGTTAGCAGCAGGTCGATATATTATTTCGTTCATCCGATATTTACCATTCGATAAACGGGAACGATGGTTCGCTTAATCGGTATAATAAAATCCCTAGGTGACAACGATAGGCCAACCAATTAGAAGCGAATGCATCCTATCCGCGACAATAGCTGGATTGTTCATTTAATCCAGCTATTGTTTGACCCTTTATTTTTAGTTCATAGGCAATCTACTGTCTCATCTAGAATCCGTACCATCCTTCATTCAGTTCGATTTGATCATCGTGAGCTTGATCCCAGAAATCGACACTATACGAATAGTCGTAATTCATGATGCATTGGATTCCGCTTCCTTGAGGATCATGACTGTTTGCGAAATTATGGGAAAATTCGTGTTGCGCTGCGTGCCAAGTAGCTGTCGCTCCTTGATCCAAGTTTACGCTGACGGCACTTCCGGCTGGCGCTGAACTGTAGACATAGGCAATCCCACCCGCATCGAAGTTGGCGTCTTTGGTAAATCCGACAAGGAAATCATATTGGCCCGTATTCCAATCACGGTCCAAGTCCGACAGGATGGCCGAGCTATTTGATCCGGATGAAGTCCAGTTTCCGTAGGCTTGGACTTGAAAATCAATAGCATGATCACGCTGGAAGCCGTTATCCGCATTTTCAACGATGTTAGCGGTCAGCGTTTGCCAGTCGGGATGGGCGGCGCGGTATTCTTCATCGGCTGTGACCAGCACGGTGACAGTACGGGTGGCGGCCGCCGTCACTTTATTGGATGCCGTATTTTTCTTGATTTGTTTCTGGCCCACAACTTGTTTTTTCTCGTTCAGAATGACGGCTGTGCTGTTGCTTTCGATTTTGGCTGGTTGATCAAACTTTTCTTTGCCAATGGTTTTGGCTTTGGGCAAAGCGTCGCCGATTTGTACCTTTTGACCGAATTTATCGATCGTGGTGATGTGCGTGTCTGCATGGGAGTGAGAATGTGACTGCTCTGCGTGAACTTGGATAAATGAAGGCAAGAAAGTCATTCCCAAGGCGATTGAGCCAATCAACCAATGTTTCCGTCTCATGGAGCCACTCTCCTTCATGATGTTATAAGAAACAAAGGTTATATTCTATTAAATTATATAAAATACCTTTCATATGATAAAAAATTTATTATTTGAATAAACATAATTCCTCGTTTTTGTATATATATGCTTATATTGATTTATAACTATATCGTTTTATATATTTTTCCATCATACCAACTTATTTCATAAGGGATGAAAAGTTCATGAGTCATAAAATAAAATATCGGGTAGCAAGATTTATTGCACCGGATCATTTGCCAATAGCGTGATAGATGTTTAAGGATGATGCTAACGCGAGTGAGTCAAGTAACCGCTTGCGTTGATTTTCTGATGACGAGTTTCGGCTTGTACAGAATGGATGAGATGTTCTCCAGCCCTTGTGGATTCTTTTCAATCGCATCCACTATTTTTTTGGCCGCCATTTCCCCCATCATGGCTTGGGGATGTTTCAGCGTGGTCAATTTCACTTCGGAAGCTTCGGCATGGAAAGGACAATCGCTAAAGGATGGGGGATGCAGGAGATGTGCGCTTTAAGGCGGAATTGCAAACCCTTCGGGAGACGGAAGAAGGCAAATCCTTGCTTGCGCAGCTCGAGAAGTGGGATGATTAAGGGATTCTATCGGCAAATCATCGTAGACGCAGATCACCAGTTACACCCTAATCATAGATTTTCTTGTGATTATTGACAAATTATATTTTATGTAATATTATAAATAATATCAAATTAAATGATTAACCTTGGTTGCGCATGATCAATTCAATAAATATCGCAGTCGTTGCATCAGTGGATTTAAAGCTTCCAAGAAACTCTAATCGACGTTTCGGCGCGTTTGAGAAACTTGGAGGTTTATATGAATGAAGGTAGTGTGCACGCTTGCAGGCGAATGGGGAGAAGTATGCCCTGATGGCACAGTCAACCCTGCCCAGCCGCGTTTTGTTTTTCGTTATGTCCTTTCGCATTGCGTGATGAAGGATGGTAAACATGATGAAATGAGTTCATCCCAGCGACCCTGAGTTAAACGAAAGATCCATTCGCCCATGGCTACAGGCTTCCTCCACAAGTCCTCCAGATCCGTTGTTGGATGTATGCTTCTCGGTATCATCATCTTTTGAGTGTGGAAACCTGCTCAAAAGACAAGCCTCTCCCATCATACGTGTTCCTTGTGCAACTGTGAAAAGGTCGTGTCCGCATATTCGTTGTTGCATATTGACGGGTGGTATAACCATGACCGCCATTTTTTGTCGTGCAATGGTATTTTAATATGACGATATGTTTTTAGATTGTTTGTGGGGTATTGAAGTGGTTCGGCAATGGTTGACAATGAAAGAAAGGGATGTTGTCCAATGCCGGGGAAGACCCATCATTCCATTGAAATTCATGCTCCAATCGATTATGTGTTTGACCTGATGAACGATATTGAGAAATGGCCCAGTTTATTTACTCAGTTTGAAAAAGTGGAGGTTCTTTCAAAAGGGGATGACAGAATTGAATTTGTATTACAAACATCCCCGGATGAAGAAGGGAATGGTCATGCATGGACGATACTTTGTCACATCGATGAAGATCATTATCAAGTTTTTTTCAGTAAAAAAGACCCCTATCCTTTATCCTATATAAAAATCAAATCAACATATGACCCGATGAATGATTATCTAACGGTGATGACATGGAAAAAAGAATTTGATGTGGACCCAAAGTCAAATGTGAACGTGGAACAGGTCGAGGAATATATTAACAAAATGAGTGAAATTCAGATCGTTATTGTAAAAGAGCAAATTGAGAGGATGTACCGGCAATCCGTCAATTGTGAAGGAATGGATCAGGATAATTCGGATTTTTTTAATTCTTACATTTAATTAAAATTATTTTGAATTCAAAATCGGTGATGGTCAAGCGGATTTTTCTGACACACCACCGGTTTTGAATTTTATTTTTGTCACCCGGTTAGATGGAATTCCGTTTTTGATTCATTTGCTCCTCCTCACATCTTAAACTCTGCCTATTCGTTTCTTGGCCGAGGGTTTGGCTTGACCGCATCTTGAAGAATTTCAACTCCGACGTCTATCAAAGTGGTTTTTCCCAAAAATTCCATGGTTATTTTGGCTCTTTTTTTTCTCTTGTCGACTTTTTTGATGATTCCTTCCATGTTTTTTAGTGGACCTGAATTTACAATGACTTTTGATCCTTTCAAACAGATTTGCGAATACCCGATGATTTCGTTTTTGTCGATCAGTTTCAGAATGGGATCCATTTGCTGTTGGGGAATATCACAAAAATAATATTTATCTAAATCCAACTTTTCTGACTTCGGAGGAGTCTGTTGTCTCACTTTGGCCTGATATAGGTAACCGTGGTTCAATAATCTGATGATATTTTTCATATCTGTTAATTTATAGTATAGGCTGGTGGTCATTTTTGCTTGAATAAATACATACCCAGGAAATAAGGGGCGCAAAACGTGTTTTACATAATTATTTTTCTTCTCCGGAATCATTCGTTTGGGTACGATGCACCTTATTATATTGTTTGTTAATTTCCTTAGTATTAATTTGGAAACATCGTCTTCATGACCCACTTTAACAAATAAAGCATACCAGTTCATATCAGACCTCCATAAGAAAAGATAATTATTTGTTATTGTGTTTTTTAGGTAAAACTATGATTATATTATACAAAACGACCTATTTGTTTAAAAGTGTGTTAATATAAAATATTATTAATTGTATGTGTATTATTCAAGGGATAATTATATTTAAAAAATGCGTTATTAACCTTTATATCGGCTAGTATAATTTGCGGATGAGACGCGTTTTTATCACAAGTTATTTCAAAAGTCGTTGATGAGCGGAAAAACCTTTTCCCGATGAGCGCCGATGGACAAGTGAAGCAATAGCCATTTCTCCATCCAAAAGATGGTTTTGAAATAGCTTCTAGGCTTGATGAGCTGTTTCCGCTCTTGTTTTTATGATTATAAAAATAAAGGAAAGCTTAATTTAAGTTTAATTTTTGTTTGTTGACAAATCTGATTTTATTTAATATTATAAATTATTATAATAAGATTATATCGCGGATATAATATGATTCATTTTTCTTATGGTCTTTTTTGTATCAAAAAATCTAATCGGCGTTTTGGCGTCGCGTTGAAAGGCACAAGGTTTATATTTTTTACAAATAATACGTACTTTTAATATAAATTTAATAAATTGTATAATCGTATTATTTTGATTTTAACTGTTTTCATGTTATTGTTTTGGTGTTAAGGTGATAATGGCTGAATTAGTTATAAGCGGAAAATCTCCCAATGAACTCCAATCGACGTTGCGGTGCGTTGGAAGAACTGGGGGTTTATATAAATATCATCCATTGTGTGCGCTTTTTTGCAGACGACATGGGATACGTATGCTATGATTTCCGATTCCTTTGCACGATTAAATGGTTTGTGAAATGAAAGGAGGACATGAAATGAAGACAGCACAAGAGAGCATTGTGCAGGATATGTTGTTGGCTTCCGATGGCCATCTGAAGATCGCTTGGGTTAAAGAGCATATGCCCGTTTTAAATCGCATCCGTGAACGGTTTGAAAAAGAGCAACCTTTCGCCGGACTGAAAGTGGCCATCGCCCTGCATTTAGAAGCAAAGACCGCGTACTTGGCCAAGGTGATACAAGCGGGTGGAGCGGAAGTGACCATTACCGGCTCCAATCCGTTATCGACGCAGGATGATGTATGCGCGGCGTTGGTGGAAGATGGGATTCGCGTGTTTGCCAAATACAACCCATCCCCGAAGGAGTATAAAGACCATTTGCTCAAAACGCTGGAAACGCGTCCTGACTTGATTATTGATGATGGGGGCGATCTTGTTACAATTTTACATAGCGAGCGGCAGGATCTGCTGTCCCAAGTGCGTGGCGGAGCGGAAGAGACGACGACGGGCATCCTTCGCCTCAAAGCGCTGGAAAAAGAGGGGAAGCTGCAGTTCCCGATGGTGGCGGTCAATGATGCCTTCTGCAAATACTTGTTTGATAATCGTTACGGCACTGGCCAATCCGTATTTGACGGTATCAACCGCACCACGAACCTTGTGGTGGCAGGGAAAACGGTCGTTGTGGCCGGATATGGTTGGTGTGGCAAAGGGGTGGCGATGCGGGCCAAAGGATTGGGGGCGAAAGTGGTCGTGACGGAGGTGGATGCGATCAAGGCCATTGAAGCGTATATGGACGGTTTTGAAGTGATGCCGATGAACGAAGCGGCGAAGCATGGCGACTACTTTGTCACCGTGACCGGAAACCGTGACATCCTGCGCAAGGAATATTACAAAGTGATGAAAGATGGAGCCATCCTTTCCAATGCCGGCCATTTCGATGTCGAAGTGAACAGAGTGGACTTAGAAGCGCTATCGACGTCCAAGCGGGTTGTCCGCAAAGATATCGAGGAATTTGTTATGGCGGACGGCCGCAAGTTGTATCTGCTTGCTGAAGGGCGCTTGGTGAACTTGGCGGCGGGCGACGGCCATCCGGCGGAGATTATGGACATGACGTTTGCGCTTCAGGCGGTGGCGCTGGAGTACGTGAACAAAAACCATGAATCGATTGGCAAAGCCGTCCTGAATGTGCCGTATGAACTGGATGAATTGGTGGCGCGCTATAAGTTGGAAGCCCTTGGGAAAAGCATTGACACGTTGACGCCTGAACAAAAGGCCTACCTAGAAAGCTGGTCCGAATAGCCAACGGCGCCATTCCCAATCACATAGAAATGAGTAGAAACATGTTAAATCCTGCTATAATAACAGGATTTTTTGTTTTGCCTGAAAAAGTGGGCGGACATGGCCAGTTGGACTCTCGGAAGCGGATTGGTTGTTTTTCTTATGGAGTGGGTGTACCGCCACATCAAACACAACGGGACGAATTAGAATGCGTTGAAGAAGAGGAGGAGTTCACGCCCATGGCCAAAGCAAAAAAGGAGGTTTTTCCGCAAGGCCCAAACAAAAAAAAGGATATACCCGAGGGGATTGTGCAAAAGTGTGGGAATTGCGCGGCAATCATTCTTGAGAAAGAACTTGAGAAGAATCTCAAAGTGTGCAAAGCCTGCGGATACCATTTTGTTTTAACAGCGGCAGAAAGGATCCGTTACACTGTGGATGACCATAGTTTCAGTGAATTTGATCACGATTTGATTTCTGTAGATCCACTCGGCTTTCCGCAATATAAGAGCAAGTTGGAACTAGATATGAAAACGACCGGGTTAAATGAAGCGATCGTTACGGGCGAGGCCAAAATCGATGGGCATCCTGTTATTCTTGGCGTGATGGATTCCCGGTTTCGCATGGGAAGCATGGGGGCGGTTGTGGGCGAGAAGATTGTAAGGGCTTGTGAACAAGCGATGAATAAATGCTATCCATTCATTTTGTTTTCCGCTTCCGGTGGCGCGCGCATGCAAGAGGGGATCGTTTCCCTTATGCAGATGGCCAAGACCAGTGCCGCTTTAGAGATGCTGGATCGGCAAGGCATCCTATTCATCTCTGTATTGACTTATCCCACAACAGGTGGCGTCGCTGCCAGCTTTGCCGCTTTGGGGGACATTAACCTTTCCGAACCGGGGGCGTTGATTGGTTTTGCGGGAAGGCGCGTGATTGAACAGACGGTCCGGCAACGGCTGCCCGATGATTTTCAAACCGCTGAGTTTTTGTTGGCGAAAGGTCAGTTGGATCAGGTGGTTAACCGGATCATGATGCGGGAAACCTTGGGGAAGATTCTCAATTTGCACAAAAAGAGGTGATTTCATGTGAGTCATTCACTTTCGTTTGAAAAGTCTTTTGTGGAATTGAAACGCAGAATATCGGAATTGAAGCATTATTCGCGCGAACATTCACTGGACATTGAAGCTGAACTATTAAGATTGGAATCAAAGGTTGAGTACTTGCAAAAAAACATATACCATCATTTATCCCCTTGGCAGAAAGTCCAGATCGCCAGGCATCCGGAGCGACCGACCATGATGGACTATGTGGACAGGATTTTTACGGATTTTATGGAGTTGCATGGAGACCGGCTGTATGGTGATGATCCTTCTATTGTTGGGGGCATTGCCATGTTTGATGGACAGCCTGTGACTCTAATCGGCCATGAGAAGGGAAAAGGGACGAAAGGGAAGATCGCGCGCAACTTTGGCATGCCCCATCCTGAGGGTTATAGAAAAGCGCTCCGCTTGATGAAGCAGGCAAATAAATTTGGACGTCCCATCCTCTGTTTCATTGATACGCCAGGCGCTTTCCCGGGGATAGAAGCGGAAGAGCGAGGCCAGTGCGAAGCGATCGCGCGAAATCTCAAGGAAATGTTTAGCCTGTCTGTTCCCATTATCACCATTGTGATTGGTGAAGGTGGCAGCGGGGGAGCGTTGGCCATTGGCGTTGGAAATAAAATCATGATGTTGGAAAACGCTTATTACTCAGTCATATCCCCGGAAGGAGCCGCAGCCATCTTATGGCGTGATGCCGGAAAAGCGGAACAAGCGGCGGAGGCTTTAAACATCACCGCGCATCAATTGCATCGATTGGGACTGGTGGATATCGTGGTGCCGGAACCAAGCGGTGGCGCGCACCACGATATCGATTTGCAGGCGTATTTTTTGAAGAATGCGATTTCCAATGCCTTGCGTTTATTCAAATACAAAAGTGTTGAAGAAATAATAAGAGAGAGATATGAAAAATATAATAAGATAGGAATATATGCTTCTGTGTTGCAAAGCGGTTAATGAAATGATGGAGATTGAGCAGGGAAGGCTCCTTCGGAGCCATGCCTTCCAAGAAGTGAGCTTGAGAGTTTCGCTGGAACGATTTGCTTGGTTTTTGCCGCCCCCTTCTATTTTTCATTTTAAATTCCCCCATCTCCCTTTCATTCCGCTCAGAACGGTTATTTCCACTCATCCAGTTGTCCGCCTGATGATCTCGGTCAGGAAGATGCTCTTTCCATTTTCTATGGATAAGTTTAAGCTGCTTATCAATATTTTTAACATGTTCACAACCCCTCCTTTGAGCCAAACATAAGGAAATTTACCTCTTTTGATCGAATTGATTTATAATGAATATATAGTGAATGTTATGAATTCGCCCGTTTAATCAATTATTCTTATCCGTGATGTTACTTCATCGCATTCCACCCAACTCGCCACAAAATGTAAGGGCTTTCATTGAGTGGTGATACGCGCAGCCGCCCCAGGCCTTCCATTCGTAATTGCCGGAATAAATCGACACTTTCCATTGGAGGGATGAGCCAGTGTTGGATCATGAAATCAGAGGGATACGGGATGTCGTTCAAAACAGCCGGTTAGTGGAGCCGAATCCCGAAAAGGTTCGGGAGACTCATCTGGGCAGTGTGGAAGCTTTCCAAGAGTTGTTAAAGAGATCTTGGGAAAATCCCCTCGTTTTCTGGGAAGAGGTAGCACGTGAATTGCATTGGTTTCAGCCTTGGAAGGAAACAATGACAGGTGATTTCCCGGAATTTCAGTTTTTCACGGGCGGCATCAGCAATCCCTGCTACAACTTATTGGACAGACACATCAAATCAGGAGCTGGCAATAAAGCGGCCTTAATTTGGGAAGGGGAAAATGGTGAAACGCGTTTCTACACGTACAATATGCTCTTGGCGGAAGTGAATCGCTTTGCCAATGTTTTAAAAGGGTTTGGAGTGAAAAAAGGGGATCCGGTGGCCATTTTCCTTCCTAATCTGCCGGAGGCCGTGATTTCGGTCTTGGCCTGCTTCCGCTTGGGTGCGGTGTATAACACCATTTTTTCCGGATTTTCAACGGAGTCCTTAAAAGATCGCCTTATTCATTTTGAACCGAAGCTGATCGTAACGGCGGATGCGGCCCTCCGCAGGGGAAAGACCATTCCCTTGAAGGACAAAGTGGATCAAATCATCCCATCGATCAAGGGTGTTGAGGCGATCGTTGTCGTAAATCGTTTGGAACACGGTGTTCATATGAGGGAAGGCAGGGACTTCTGGTGGCATCATCTCATGAGAGACGCCGGGATTCAATGTGAGCCTGTCCCTGTTGAAGCCAATGAACCGGGTATCGTTTTTTATACCAGCGGGACAACCGGCAATCCAAAAGGGGTGGTTCATTCCGGGATGGCCTTTGTGGTGCAAAATTACATCTACGCAAAATACCATATGGATCATCATCAAGATGATACGTTTTGGTGTACTGCCGATATCGGTTGGCTGACGATGCATATATGGGGAATCGTCGGCGCTTTGGCGAATGGGGTCACAACAGTGGTGTATGAGGGCGCCCCCAATTATCCTGAACCGGATCGTTTTTACCAGATTATTGAACGGTATCGTGTGAACAAACTGTTTACCGCACCCACAGCGCTCCGCATGTTAAAAAGCCTCGGGAAAAAGGCATTGAAGCCCTACGATCTGTCGTGCCTCGATGTCATTGCGTTGGTGGGTGAACCCTTTGACCCGGAAACGTGGCATTGGACTCGGGAAGTTTTGGGGAACAACAAAGTTTATGTTAACAACACGTGGGGGCAGACGGAGGTTGCGGGATGTCCAATAGCGGGGGCCGCTTGGCTGACTCCCATGAAACCGGGCTCGGCGGGGATTCAATTTTTGGGAGCGTCCATGGATGTGGTTGATGACAACGGCCATTCCGTGCCTGCTGGGGTTCTGGGAAATCTGGTCATGCGAAAGCCCATCCCCATGCTTTGCAGAACGCTTTGGAAACAACCCGATCGTTATAAAAAAGCGTATTTCAGCCAAGTGGAAGGCTGTTACTTTGCCAGCGATATTGCGTTGAAAGATGAAGATGGGCATTTTTGGGTCGTGGGTCGTTCCGATGATGCGTTTAACGTGGCGGGACATCGGCTCAGCACGATGGAGATGGAAAGCGCGGTCATGGAATGTGACGGAATTTCGGAAGCGGCGGTCATAGGGATTCCAGACGAAATCAAAGGGGAAATTCCGGTTGTATTCGCAAAAACGACCGAACGCGTTCCCGCAGACGAAGAAGAATTAAGAAGAAAGATAAGCCAAAGGATCGTGGAAAAAATCGGAGAGATCGCCAGACCGGGAACCGTTTATTTCTTGGATGAAATGCCGAAAACCATCAGCGGCAAAATCATGCGTCGCCTATTGAAAGAAATGGTTGTCAAAGGAGAAGTAACGGGGGATGTAACAGGACTTGAAGATCCCCATGTCATCGATAACGTGAGCAAAAGCATAAAAAAAGCGAAGGGGAATGTCTGACTTTTCTTATCCCTTTATCAAGGACCATTTGAAAGCCGGAGGCACGATCACCAGCCTCTGGCTTTTCCTTTGCATATTTCTCACTTGCCCTTACAAGTGGTATTATGAGCGGGTTTTGGCTGAGTCGGGGAACGAACATTCAACCCTTGCTTTTCACGTATTTTTAAAATTGAAAATATAATGGATCGGAAAATGGAGCAAAGGAATGATGCTCAGTGTGGTATCCGGTTTGGATTTACATCCCGCAATGTCCGCCGGATGGCCTCCCCAACAAGTGCCGGGACAGATACCCGGACCATGGCAAAGACCGGGGCGGTGAGGGAATAGGAGGCCAAAACACCGCCGTCTGCTCAAAGACCACTAGGCGGATATTTTTATGCTGGATGCCAATGCGGCATATTGCGTAAGGAATTCCCTCATTGCTATAAGAGGTCCAACTGGCCTCTTTTATTTTTTATATCTTTGCGAGCGAGAAAACCCCTAGCTTCAGTTATGGGGATGAGAGCGAGCGTCGGACAAGGGAGGGTTTTAACCCTCTCGTAAATCCGACAATTTTTGTAAATGTTCTTTGACTAACTTCTCAATAATCTTGCTGGCATCTGTATTCTCTTTAACAGCTTGTAGCTTTCATTGCTTAATCACTTCTTCATCTAAAGAAGTGGTGAATTTCTTTCGTGCCATTCGTTTTCCTCCTTGCCCAATCATGTATTCACGTATTTAATATAGGAAAAGGAGGTGAAAAGCAAATGCACAAAGCGTTTAAGTTTCGTATCTACCCAACGAAAGAACAAACCACACTCATTAATAAGTCAATGGGTTGTAGTCGGTTTGTTTTTAACCACTTCTTAACCAAGTGGAATGAAGCATACAAGCAAACAGGAAAGGGATTAACGTACCATGCTTGCTCTTCTCATCTCACGCAATTAAAGAAGGAATTCGTGTGGTTAAAAGAAGTGGATTCCACTTCACTTCAAAATGCATTGAAGCATCTGGACGATGCATTTAAACGCTTTTTCAAAAAGCAGAATGACCGTCCACGTTTAAAAAGCAAACGGAACAAAGTCCAATCCTATACCAGTCAATGTATAAACCAAAACATCAAAATAGATGGAAATAAAATAAAACTCCCTAAGCTGGGATGGGTTCAATTTGCTAAATCCCGTGAAGTGGAAGGAAAAATACTTTCTGCCACGATCCGCCGCAACCCATCGGGTAAATATTTTGTTTCCATCCTATGTGTAATGAACTTTTGCCCATATGTTCGAGTAGATAAAGGGAAAGCGGTTGGTATCGATCTCGGCTTGAAAGAGTTCGCAATCCTCTCGAATGGTGGAAAAATCAGTGCACCCAAGTTCTTCAGAAAGTATGAAAAACAATTAGCTAGATGGCAACGAATCCTATCACGCCGTCAAAAAGGCGGTTCCAATTGGAACAACGCACGGATCAAGATTTCTAGAATCCACGAAAAGATTGTTAATGCAAGACATGATTTTTTACATAAACTGTCTACTAAACTGATTCGCGAAAACCAAGTCATCTGTCTGGAAGACTTACAGGTAAAAAACATGATTAAAAACCACAATTTAGCTAAATCAATCACCGATGCATCATGGTCTGAATTTGTATCCATTCTGGAGTATAAGGCCAAATGGTATGGAAGAATCATGGTCAAAGTCGGAAAAACTTTTCCATCCAGCCAACGATGTTCCAACTGTGGCTACAGAAATAAAGACGTAAAAAGTCTCAACCTCAGACAGTGGACATGCCCAGAGTGTCACACAAACCATGACAGAGATATCAACGCATCGATAAACATTTTACAAGAAGGTTTAAGACTCATTGCCGCTGGGCTGGCGGTCTAAGCTTGGTTAAGTTCCCTTCGGTGGAAGGGATTACCCAAGAATCCCCTGACTTTAGGCAGGGGGAGTGGTCAATCTCGACAAATTTGCTTCGTACGCACCTTTCCTACATGGACAGAATCGTTGAAGGCCACACTATAGAAAAAGTTGGATGAAAGGAGAGGTGTCATGTTTCGCAAAACGGCTGGCGATATGTTGATCGATCTGTTAATTGAATGGGGAGTGGACCATATTTATGGGATGCCCGGTGACTCCATTAATTCGCTCATCGAATCGCTACGGGCAAGATAAGATCAAGTTTATTCAGGTTCGCCACGAAGAAGCGGGTGCGCTCGCTGCCGCCTCTTATGCCAAATTAACGGGAAAACTCGGTGTATGTATGGCGATAGCGGGACCAGGCGCGATCCATCTTTTAAATGACTGTATGATGCCAAGTTAGACCATGCCCCGGTGTTGGCGATCACCGGACAAGTGGAGACAGATCTCTTTGGGCTTGATTCGTTTCAAGAGGTGAATTTGGAACGGATGTTTGATGATGTCGCCGTTTATAATCAACGGATCATGTCAGCTGAGCAACTGCCCGCGGTGGTAAACCAGGCCATTCGCACCGCCTATGCCAAACAAGGGGTGGCTGTGCTCACTGTGCCTGACGATATTCCCAAGTTTGAAGTGGAAGCGAAAGCTCGCATCACCACACCTCTATGCGCCAAGCCGGAAATCATTCCGCCACAAAGGGACTTGCGGCAGGCCATTCACTTATTGCAACAGGCTGAACGTCCGGTCATCCTCGCAGGTAAGGGTGCCCGTCACGCGCGCGACGCTCTTCTCTCCTTTGCCGATGTACTGGCTGCCCCGATTGTCCTTACCCTACCAGGCAAAGGAGTGGTTCCTGATGATCATCCCCTGTGCTTGGGAGGATTGGGCCTGATCGGAACACGTCCTTCCTATGAAGCGATGCAACATGCGGATACCTTGATCATGGTAGGAACCTCTTTTCCATTCACCGGCTTTTTGCCCGTCGACTGCAAAACGATTCATATCGATACCGACCCTACCCAAATAGGCAAACGATATCCGGTCGATGTTGGGCTTGCCGGAGATGCGGATTACACCTTGCGGTGGCTCACCGATCACTTGTCGCGCAACGAAAACAGGAGTTTTCTCAACCATCATCAAACACTGATGGAGGAATGGAAAGAGAGACTGAGCAAACATGAAGCGGAACCCTTTCTTCCGCTGAAGCCGCAACGGGTTATTCATGCTCTTCAGCAGGTGGCCCATGATGATGCGATTCTTTCCGTTGATGTCGGCAACGTTACCGTATGGGTGGCCCGCCATTTTCATATGACCAACCAACGTTTTATCATCTCTGGTTGGTTAGCCACGCTGGGGTGTGGACTCCCGGGGGCCATCGCCGGTCAAATCGCTTATCCGGACAAGCAAGTGTTTGCCGTCTGCGGCGATGGTGGCTTTGGAATGACAATGAATGATTTTCTTACGGCAGTCAAATACCAATTGCCCATCATTGTTGTAGTTTTAAACAACCATAAAATCGCGATGATCAAGTTTGAACAAGAGGTGATGGGCAATATTGAATACGGGACGGAGTTGACCAATCCCAACTTTGCCAAGTTTGCCGAAGCTTGTGGCGGTGTCGGCTTGCGAGTTGAATCACATGAGGAACTACTTCCCGCTTTCCAAAAAGCGGTTTCCCTTAAAAAGCCTTGCATCATCGACTGTGTCGTCGATCCCAACGAAGCTCCGATGCCCGCCAAGATCACATTTGGTCAAGCGGCCGGTTACGCCAAACACATGTTCAAAAGCCTGTTTGAGGAAGGGAAGCTGGATTTGCCGCCTCTCTGACAAAATAACCCCTGCATCAATGTGCACATAATTTTTTCTCTTCCGGTACAACTTATAAATATGAGCGGTGGGATAGGGATGAGAGCGAATTGTAGAACGAGTGGTAAATGAATCAAATAACCGAAAAAAAGAGGTGGCAGTTATGGCATTACTCGAAATCAGTGTGGTTCCTGTCGGCACCAATACAGCGAGTTTCAGTTCTTATGTTACCAATGCGGTCAATCTGATTGAGCAAAACGGGTTAAACTATCAGGTTACGCCGACAGCAACAGTGATCGAAGGCGATATCAATCAATTGATGGACATTGCCAAACAGATTCACCAAAATGCGATGGCTAATGGGGTAAATCGTGTCATTACCAATATCAGCATTGATGACCGGACTGATAAAAAAGTGAATATGCTCCAACAAATCCAAGTCGTTCAATAAGGATAAACAGCTTGTTCGTGCTTTCTGTCGCTTTTAGTGAGAATGAACGAGGGAAGATAGCCACCTGAAGTGAGGGTGGCTATCTTCATGTATATGAATCGATGAGGAGCTTGTTATACAGTTTAATAATCGTCTCGGCAGGCGAACGGAGCGGCGATCTTCCACAAAACTTTCATCAAAATATTCATTTGAATATATTATAATCAATACATTCTAACATTAATATGAGTATTGGATTTCGATCAACAGTCATAAGTACCACATCAAAAATGTGGAATTTGGTGTAGGTTTAATTTTTTTAGTTGATTTAGGCTATATTTTTTCTTTTGTGTTTTTTCATCTTGAATTGAAATGAAAGCGGTGTTATGATACCTACACAAATTCACATATAAAAAATTAATTCACATATGTAAATCCGGAGGTTGAGATGTCAGTAAAATCTGCTGTCCGTGTGTTGGAGATCTTTGAATTACTGCGGGATCATCCGCAAGGATTAAACATTAAGGAAATTGCGAACGCTTTAGATTTCCCGCAAAGTAGTACATTTCATTTAGTGAAGACACTATATGAGCGTGGATATCTATCGCTTGCGGAACTGAAAAAGTACAAGCTGGGGCCCAAGTTAATTCAACTGGGGACCCGATCCATGGAGTCGATGGATTTAACCCGCGATGCCCGTTTACCCTTGACGCGGTTGATGGAGCAAGTGGAAGAGACGGTGTTTATGGCCATTTTATCGGATGGCGAAATGGTTTACGTGGCAAAAGTGGATAATAATCGGTCGATCCGGACCACCGCACAGATCGGGTCACGCAAACCGATGTATTGCACAGGCTTGGGTAAGGCGATACTCGCTTTTTTGCCGAAAGAGAGACGGGCAAAAATGTTAGCGCATACACCACTCGTTCCGTTGACTGAAAATACCGTGACCGATCATGAAGAGTTTGAACGCTTGTTGGAACATTACAAAGAGCAAGGCTATGCCACGGATGATGGGGAAAATGAGGAAGGGCTTTATTGCATTGCGGCACCCGTGTTTGAGGCAAATGGCCAGGTGATCGCCGCCGTCAGCGTGGCAGGGCCGAAAGAACGGATGATTAAGCGACATGAGTTTATCGTTTTTCATCTGACTCAAACGACGAAATTGATTTCCAGAAATATGGGTTTTATGGCGTAAAGGGAGGCAACAAAAGTGGATGTGGTTACGATCGGGGAAACGATGGCCTTGTTTACCCCAAAAACAACAGGGTTACTCCGGCATGCCAAGGATTTTTCGTTCAGTTTTGCAGGAGCGGAAAGTAATGTGGCAGTCGGACTTGCCCGGCTTGGACACCGAGTCGGGTGGGTGAGCCAAGTCGGACAGGATGAATTTGGTGAGGCCATTTTGGCCTTTTTACAGGGGGAGGGAATCGATACATCCGAGGTAAAGAAACGACCTAAAGATCCCACTGGATTGATGATTAAGGAACCTTTACATAAACGGGAATTGCGGGTTTATTATTACCGCCGCCACAGTGCGGCCAGCCGAATGAATCCAAACACATTGAACGAAGCATACCTTGCCAAAGCCAAATATCTTCATTTGACGGGTATTACTCCAGCGCTTAGCGAAGGCTGCCGACAAATGGTGATGAAGGCGATTGAGATCGCCAAAAAGCATGGGGTACAAGTTGTGTTTGATCCCAATTACCGTTCGAAACTGTGGGACAAAAAGAGGGCAAAACAAGTATTGCGGGAGATTGCAGCACAAGCAGATATTCTATTGCCTGGCATAGACGAAGGAAGGCTACTGGTCAATGAAGAGGAACCGGAACAGATTGCAGAAAGCCTGCGGGATATGGGTGCGTCCATGGTTGTGGTGAAACTGGGATCGAAGGGAGCGTACTATGTTTCCAAAGGATCGTCCGGTTACGTCGAAGGTTTTCCTGTAGGCCAAGTGGTCGACCCGGTGGGTGCAGGGGATGCCTTTGCGGCGGGTTTTCTGTCAGGAAGGCTAGATGGTTTGCCAGTCGCTGAAGCCGTTCGCCGGGCTTGTGCTGTCGCTGCCTTGGTGGTAGAGGTTCAGGGGGATTTTGAAGGACTTCCGCTTAGGGAGACTCTGGAGCGTTTTATCAATCAGTCGAATCAAGATGTATTGAGATGAGGAGTGTGAATGGATGCGGCTCGATCAAATTCAGGAAAGCGGTATCATTGCGATTGTGCGTGGCCATCAGCCAGAAGATATTTTAGCGATTATCAAGGCTTTAGACGAAGGGGGAGTCCGGACGGTAGAAATCACGGCGGACACCCCCGATGTAGGTGCCGTGATTGAACAGGCGTCTCGTCAGTTTGCAGGGAAGATGCTGATTGGCGCCGGGACCGTTTTAGATCCGGAAACTGCACGGATGGCCCTTATGGCTGGAGCGAAATTCATCTTTTCTCCGACACTTAATCTGGAAACGATTCGGTTGACCAAGCGTTATGGCGCCATCAGCATTCCGGGAGTTTTTACGCCGACCGAAATGGTTACCGCTTTTGAAAACGGAGCGGATGCTGTCAAAGTGTTCCCAGCCAATGTATTGGGTCCGGCTTATATCAAAGCTGTACGTGACCCATTGCCACAGATTCCGATGATTCCGACCGGTGGGGTAACATTGGACAATATTGTTGACTATTTTAGGGCTGGAGCGATGGCGGTTGGTTTGGGAGGGGCATTGGTGCGCAAGACGACAAAAGTGGATTCACCCTATTTGGAAGAGCTTAAGGGCAAAGCGGCCAGTTTTGTTGAAGCCGTAAGGAGTGTCAGACCGTAACTAACAAAAAAGGGGAGAAGGCAAGTGAAAATCGTCAGCTTTGAAACATTTAAGGTCCCACCGCGGTGGTTATTCCTGGAGATTGAAACGGATGAAGGAATCGTGGGTTGGGGCGAGCCTGTGATCGAAGGGCGGGCGGATACCGTCGAAGCAGCAGTGAAAGAACTGATGACCTATTTGCTTGGGCAAAATCCACTGAAAATCGAAGATCATTGGAATGTCATGTACCGTGGGGGTTTTTATCGCGGGGGTCCCATATTGATGAGCGCCATTTCCGGAATAGACCAAGCACTTTGGGATATCAAGGGGAAATTCCACAAGGCGCCGGTGCATGAGTTGATGGGCGGAGCCTGTCGTGACTCGATTCGCGTCTATTCTTGGATTGGTGGTGATCGGCCCAGCGATGTGGCACGTGCGGCAAAGGCCGTCGTCGACCGGGGATTTACGGCGATCAAGATGAACGCAACTGAAGAACTGCAATATATTGACTCTTATGACAAAGTGGAACAAGTGATTGCCCGGGTTGCCAGCATTCGGGAAGCGGTAGGGAATCCAATTGGCATCGGCATTGATTTTCATGGCCGTGTACATAAGCCGATGGCCAAGCTTTTGGCTAAAGAGTTGGAACCCTATCATCCAATGTTTATTGAAGAGCCTGTTTTGCCTGAGAACAATGAAGCGTTAAGAGACCTTGCCCACATCACTTCCATTCCGATTGCCACGGGTGAACGGATGTTTTCAAGATGGGATTTTAAAACCTTGTTAGCCGATGGATATTGTGACATTATCCAACCCGATTTGTCACACGCCGGCGGAATCACCGAGTGCAAAAAAATTGCGTCGATGGCGGAAGCATATGATGTCGCTTTAGCTCCGCATTGCCCATTGGGTCCGATTGCCTTGGCCGCCTGTTTGCAAGTGGATGCCACCTCACATAACGCCTTTATTCAGGAACAAAGTTTGGGTATTCACTACAATCAAGGCAGCGATTTGTTAGATTATCTTGTCGATCCGACGGTATTTCACTATGAAGATGGCTATGTAAAGATTCCAACCGGTTTCGGTCTTGGCGTGGAGATCAACGAAGAGCATGTGCGAAAGATGGCCGAAGTGGGACACGATTGGAAAAATCCGATTTGGCGCCACCGTGATGGAAGTGTTGCGGAGTGGTAATGAATCAAGTGGGGCACATGATGTTTAAACTTGCCGGGGAAAGCGAAAGATAAGTGATAAAGTCACAATAAATATGGGAATCTTACGGTCAATCTCCGTAAGATTCTTTTGTTTGTGTGGAAAATAATGTTAACTTGTAAACGGTTTTGGAGATCGACACGTGCCTCTTTCAGGTTCATGGATCAACTCTCAAAGTGAGATCTTCATGATGGCCATATTTTGCGGGAATTGGTATAGACAAATCTACCAATTATAGATTAAACTAAGAATAGATAGAATATTTTATCATTTCCAGATGAGGGAGGCATGCAACATGGCGCAACAACGTTTCTGGAAAAAAATGTTGTTAAGAGTATCGCCGCTTCTTTTGGCTTGTGGGATGAGTACGATGGTGTTCGCTGAGAGCGCCTCTGCCCACGGTTATATCGAGTCGCCGGCCAGCCGCGCTTATTTGTGCAAGCAGGGTCAAAACACGGATTGTGGCCAGATCCAGTGGGAGCCGCAGAGCGTTGAAGGGCCGGGATCATTCCCGCAATCCGGCCCGCCGGATGGCCAAATCACCGGTGCCGGTCGTTATCCGGAACTCTACGCACAAACATCGACTCGCTGGAAAAAAGTCACCATCCAAGGCGGCAGCAATACCTTCAGATGGTATCTGACCGCACCGCACAGCACGAGAGAATGGAAATATTACATCACCAAGAAAGGTTGGAATCCCAACAAGCCGATAGCCCGCTCCGATCTGGAGCAGTTCTGCTATTACTACGATGGTGGCAAAAGACCGTCGAACACCGTGACTCATCAATGCAACGTGCCGACCGATCGCACCGGCTACCACGTGATTTTGGGCGTTTGGGAAATCGCGGATACCACCAATGCTTTCTATCAGGCAGTTGACGTGAATCTGGTTAACGGCACGATGGTTAACAACAATCTGGTTAACAACAGCTCATGGGAGTCAGAGAAATCGCGAATATTGAAGGCGCTTTCCGCCAGATGACCGCATCAGATTGATTGTGGATGAGACATCGTTAATGAACCATCCCCCGAGCAGCCAGATGCAAAAAAAGCCATAGGCAAAAACGCCTCTGGCTTTTTTCGCTTATCCCATTTCTGATCAGGTCGAACCTTTGGATTTAGGCTCACTCTTATTGTAGATTTTTATATGTTAACAATAGTAAAATATTTTTTGCGGCAAACAATGTTTGCTATTCATAAATAATATATCAGAGGGAGCAAGGGGAAAAGATGGTTCATCTTTTTAAAAAGAAACGAAAGCGATTACCCAATAAGAAGACTCTATACAGCATAGGGGAAATCGAGAAAGTAACCGTTGTGAAAGTATATGATGGGGATACGATACGCGTGCGATTTGCAAATGGCCAAGAGGAGCGGATACGATTCTTGCTGGTTGATACCCCCGAAACAAGCCATCCGCAAAAGGGAGTGGAACCATATGGGGAAGAGGCGAAATTATTCACCAGATACAAAATCAAAAAGAGTCGCATAGTGGAATTGGGGTATGATGCCGAAAAAAGGGACCACTATGGAAGATTGTTGGCGTATGTTTATTGTGACCGGAAACTATTGCAAGAAGAATTGGTTAGACGCGGCCTGGCCCGGGTGAGTCATACCAGAAACCGCGATGCGAACATGGTAAGGATGATGAAAGAGGCGGAACGGGAAGCGAAAGCAAGGGGAAAAGGCATTTGGGCCAATAAGAAATATGTGGGAAAAACGGGATATCAACCTGAGATGATGAGCTGGATGGAAAGAGTGTTCAAATTATACAGAGGAAAACTGATTTGCGCAGTATTGGAATCTTTTGTGTGAGTTTTTTATTTTTGTAGTCTTCGACTTCCTTCAGTAAGCTATTTTGCTACATAAGAACGCAGAAAAGTATTCGTCCCGCATGCAGGAGACGCCTTTGGACTTACCTTCCCGCACCAACATAACATAAGTGAATTATGTTGCATTCGTCGCAATCCCGAAACCATAGCAAGGGGTTTCGGGATTTTTTCGCTCTTCCAAATCAAATGTTTAAAAGGATCCATGGAATCGGTATAACATCCATCGGGATAAACAACAAAAAAGAAAGCTCCTTATAAAAGAGGGGATAATCAATCGTTTATTGAATATTATAAATAGTATGATCGAAATATTCATTTGCTTTTCGCTTTAAGTCATTTATGGAAGAAGGGGGAATATGCAAATGAGCGTCAATTTGTCCCATTTTAAAGCTCCCAATGCGGAAGGCAGTTTGCTTCACTATCAGTCCCGCTATGAAAATTTTATCGGTGGTGAATGGGTTAAACCGTTAAACGGAGAGTATTTCGACAATCCCTCTCCTGTGGATGGGAACGTGTTTACCCAGGTGCCCCGGTCACAAAAAGAGGATATTGAATTGGCACTGGCAAAGGCGCATGAAGCGAAAGAAAAGTGGGGGAATACATCGGTCACGGAACGAAGCAACCTGTTGTTGAAGATTGCGGATCGTTTGGAAGAAAACTTGGAAAAATTGGCCCTGTCCGAAACTTGGGATAACGGAAAACCCATCCGCGAAACGCTGAATGCGGATCTCCCCCTGGCCATCGATCATTTTCGCTATTTTGCCGGCGTCATTCGGGGCGAAGAAAGCGGAGTGTCGGAACTTGATAAGCATACGTTATCGATGCATATCAAGGAGCCCATCGGAGTGGTGGGACAAATCATTCCCTGGAACTTTCCGCTTCTCATGGCGGCATGGAAACTGGCTCCCGCCCTTGCCGCGGGAAATTGCGTCATTTTGAAACCCGCTGAACAAACTCCCGTCACCATCCTCTTGTTTGCCGAACTGGTCGCCGATCTTCTGCCACCGGGTGTCCTCAATATTGTCAATGGTTTTGGTCCCGAAGCGGGACAACCGCTCGCGACTTCTTCGCGCGTGGGGAAAGTGGCCTTTACCGGTGAAACGACGACGGGCCGACTCATCATGCAATACGCATCGGAAAACATTGTTCCCGTGACTTTGGAATTGGGCGGAAAATCACCCAACATATTTACGGAAAGCGTTTTGGCCCATGATGATGAGTTTGTTGATAAAGCGCTGGAAGGGTTCACGATGTTCGCGTTGAATCAGGGCGAAGTGTGCACTTGTCCGTCCAGGGCCCTCATCCAGGAGTCGATCTACGAAGAATTTATGGAGAGGGCACTCAACCGGGTCAGACGCATCAAAATGGGCGATCCGCTGCATCTGGACACGATGATGGGAGCACAGGCATCAAATGACCAATACCACAAGATTTTGAACTACATCGATTTGGGGAGATCGGAAGGGGCCAAATGCCTGACAGGCGGGAAGCCCTACCGAAATGGGCTTTATCCCAATGGCTATTATATTGAGCCTACCGTATTCGAGGGCAGCAACGACATGCGCATCTTCCAAGAGGAAATATTTGGTCCCGTTGTAACCGTGACCACATTCAAGGATGAAAACGATTTAATCGAAATAGCCAACGATACCCTATATGGATTGGGGGCGGGGCTTTGGACAAGGGATGTCCATCAGGCTTACCAAATCGCGCGGCGGATTGAAGCGGGACGCGTTTGGGTCAATTGTTATCACCTTTATCCGGCCCATGCGGCGTTTGGAGGGTATAAGCAATCGGGTATCGGCCGCGAAACGCACAAGATGATGCTGGAGCATTACCGCCAAACGAAAAACTTGCTCGTCTCTTACGATAAAAACCCAATGGGTTTCTTCTGAAGTGGGGTCATCATGAAACCGGTCAAACGTGTGTTGGTCACCGATGAGGCCACAAAGGTGATTGAACGGTTGCGCTCCCAACATGGACCATTGATGTTCCACCAAAGCGGAGGATGTTGTGACGGTTCCTCGCCCATGTGTTTTAAAAAAGGGGAGTTTCGTGTGGGCAGCAACGACATTCGCCTGGGAGAAATCGCGGGTTGTGATTTTTATATGTCGAAATCCCAATTCGAATACTGGCGACACACGCAACTCACCGTGGATGTGACGCGAGGGCGCGGTGCTTCTTTTTCATTGGAAATTCCGTTGGGGGTAAGATTTGTCATCCGTTCAAGGATTTTTGCGGATGATGAGCGAAAAAGGCTTGAACCGATCGATTTTGCATAAAACAGGCACAGTGGGCTACTGGCAAAATGCCTTAAGGGCGGGCCAGTAGCCCTTACGTTTGGGTTGCAGTTCAATGGCAGGCATGATTTGGGCACCGTTCCAGAAAAAATAGGACTAGGGGAGCATGTCCCTCTGTAACCTCCAATATCAGGAAAAGTGCGATGTTTATTATTGCGATCAATTTTATTCTATAAAAAAAGACAAAAAACCTTTTTGAAAGAGGTGTCTTTACCTTTACCTCTGTCTTGATTCGATTACCGAGTTTTTTGAAAACCTCTCGTGAAGGCGTGAAGCGCTTCAGAACAAATCATTGGATTTTTTATTCAAATTCACTAGTTGAAGCGTAACTGGTAAGATTTTAAAAAATACGTTTAAACGTTTTCATTCCTAATATATAGTGTTTATGCAATTCTGTTAAATGAACTATTGAATATATTGAGAATAGAATTTATAATACGAATATGTAAAGCGCTTTAGTATTTGTGAGGTTGAAGTGTAAGCGCTTACCGATGAAAAGGAATTTTAATTGAACGAAGAGAGGTTGTGTCTTCATGTCAAAAAAAATCCGCTGTGCAGTTTTCGGATTGGGTAGATTGGGGTATTGGCATGCTGAAAACCTTTCCCAGAGGGTAAAGGGTGCAGAATTAGTGGCGGTTGCGGATCCGTTGGAAGGCAGAGCGAAACAAGTTGCGCATGAATTGGGAGTGCCAATGTGGCACCAAAATCCCCATGATGTGTTCAAGAATCCCGATATTGATGCGGTTGCCATTGTTACCCCCACTTCTACCCATGCTGAAATGATCAAGATGGCCGCTGCCCATGGGAAACACATTTTTACTGAAAAACCGATCACTCAAACGTTGGAAGAAGCGGATGAGGTAATCGAAGCCATCCAAACGAATCAAGTATTTTGCCAGGTTGGATTCATGAGAAGGTTTGATCCGGCTTATGTTGAGGCGAAAAGAAGAATTGAAGCGGGCGATATCGGTAAGCCAATTTATTTCAAAGGGATTACCAGAGATGGACAGACCCCGCCACCGGATTTTATTAAACACAGTGGAGGGCTGTACTTGGATTTTTCCATTCATGATTACGATACAGCTCGGTTCTTTTTGGGTGCGGAAGCAACGTCGGTCACAGCGCTTGGAAGTGTGATTGAGAAGCAATATGTCGCAGAATTCAACGATGTGGATCAAGCATTAACCTATTTAACGTTTGATTCCGGTGCGGCGGCCGATATCGAGGCGAGTCGCAATGCGGCGTACGGCTATGATATCAGGGCTGAGATTATCGGTACGGAAGGAGCCATTCAAATCGGCTCTTTGCGGCATCATAACATAAAGGTTCTTACGAGAAAGGGTTGCACCCATGACATCATTCCTGATTTTCCGTCTCAGTTCCGGGATGCTTACCTGCTTGAAATGGTTTCTTTTATTGAGTGTTTAAGAAATAACCAAAAACCTTTGGTCGATGAGTGGGATGGAAAGAGAGCGCTGGAAATTGCTGTAGCCGCCACCCAGGCTTATCAGACAGGAACGACGATCCAATTGGAGTCCGTTCATTCCGTCGATAAATAATTTCTTCTATATTAAGCGATTTAAATTGTCGAAGAAAAGGTTCCTCTTGATTGTTTTACGGTGGATGAGTAGAATGATGTTAAGCGCTTAATATACAGATAATTTAATCGTGTGAAAATATTCAATGTGTGAAAGTGGAAAGAAGGACTAAAATCAATGAAACCGACCATCTATGACGTGGCGAAGGAAGCGGGTGTTTCCATAGCCACTGTTTCAAAGGTGATTAATAATCAGCAAGTCGGAAAGAAATCCAAAGAAAAAGTTTTAAAAGTGATGAAGGAACTCAATTATAAGCCAAGCATCCTTGCATCAGCCTTAACAGGGAAGCGCACATCTACGATCGGATTCCTGTTACCCGATCTGGCAAACCCTTTCGTTGCGGAGATGGCTCGCAGAGTGGAAGATCGCGCGCATGAACGGGGCTTTAATCTTGTCATCTGCAGTACCGATTTTGACACGCAAAAAGAGGCCTTCTACGTATCACTGTTAAAACAGAAGAGTGTGGATGGGTTTATCTTAGCCGGTCGCTTTAACAATGAAGAGGTTATCACAGAATTGCTTGAGGAACAGACTCCGGTTGTGCTTCTTACTGAGTCTTATCCTTCCTTATCGGTTAACAGCGTAAAAGTCGATGACTTTATGGGAGGGTATGAAGTGGCTTCCCACTTGATATCACTTGGCCATGAAAAAATAGCGGTCATTGGGGAAGATGCCAACAGCAGCCGGGAACGCATTCGTGGATACAAGCAGGCGTTGCAGGATAAGGGGCTGGAGATTTGTGAAGAAATGATTGTCATAAGTGATTCCAGTCCGGAAGATGTGGAACGTCTCACAGGGCAATTGCTGGATAAATCAATTCCGCCAACCGCGATATTTGCTTGTAATGACCTATTGGCTATTTCCGTTATACTTGCTGTCAGGGAAAGAGGGATAAGCATTCCTGATGAACTTTCCATCGTTGGATTTGACAACACCCTTTTATCCAGGAGCACTGACCCCCCTTTAACAACCGTTGGACAACCGATCCAAGATATGTGCTCCAAAGTTGTCGATTTGCTCATAGAAGAGATTGAAGGGAAAAGCAAAACAAAACAACGGATTGTGCTGTTGCCGAAGCTTATCATCCGAAAATCGACCGGTGTTCATCGATCAAAAATTAAGGATCAGAGCAACTAAAGCTGAAATGAAAGCGTTTCACAACCAGGATGTAAAGCGCTTTCCGTTTGACGGTACTCTAAATAACGGGAGAGGGAGATCGGAAAATGTCTGAAGTTAAAGTCGGAATTTTGGGAGCGGGAGGGATCGCGAAGGTACACACCTCTATCCTGAAAAAAGATGAAAGAGTGGAAATTGTTGGCGTAGCGGATATTTCCGAAGAAAGAGCAACTGCCATGGCGAAGGAAGCGGGAAACGCCAAAGCCGTTAGAAGTGTGGAAGATTTATTTGATCTTGGCGTTCATGCGGTATATGTGACGACTCCCAATACTTTGCATGTGGAACCGGTGCTGAAGTGCCTGCAAAATGACATTCATGTGTTTTCGGAAAAACCGATGGCCACCTCCCTGGCGGAAGCGGAGCAAATCAAAGAGACGGCTGCAACATCAAAAGCGGTATATAATTTGGGAATGAACCGACGTTATGCTTCGGTTTACAAGAGAGTGAAGGCATTGATCGATTCAGGGGAGCTGATTCCATACTTGGCAAATATAAAGATGAACCGGGGAGAGTTATTAAACCCACCTTGGACCTCCAATCCGCAGGTTACAGGCGGGTTCCTGTATGAAACACCTTTTCATCTCATGGATTTGAGCCGTTATTTATTTGGGGAGGTGCAAACCGTTTATTGCGAAGCGAGACAAAATATCTCGGAGGCTGAACTGGACACTTTTGCCATCATGCTCACCTTTGAATCGGGAACCGTCGCCAATTTTGTTACCTACGCTCACGCCGGATGGAGTTTTCCGTTTGAGAGCTTGGAGGTCTATGGGAAATATTCCACCATCACAACACAAGAATTGGAAAAAGTGATGTATTCCCCTGGTTTGCATCAATCAGCCCGGATTAGCGACTTTTATCAACTGACTATAGAAGAGAAGTGGGGATATGCGGAGGAAGATCGCTTATTCATTGATGCGATTGTCCAAGGGACCCAACCTCCAGTGACAGCTGAGGATGGATTCCGTTCGATTCAATTGTTGGAAGCGATTTATGAAAGTGCCAAAACCGGAAAACGCATCGATTTCCGGCAAGGAGTTTAATGGAAAGAAAAAATTTTTTCACTCAATTAAAGCGCTTACATTTATTGTATTACTAAAAAATAAAAGGATTGGGTGAAGATGAAACAAAAAAAACAGATACGGGTTGGGATGGTTGGTTATAGGTTAATGGGAAGAGCCCACTCTCATGCCTACCGAGATGTTCCGTTCTATTTTGATTTAGATGCGGTTCCGGTTTTGCAAGTGATTGTGGGTCGGGATGAAGAAGGGGTTAAAGCGGCAGCAGACAAAATGGGTTGGGCATCTTGGGAAACGGATTGGCGTCGCTTGATTGAAAGGGACGATATCGATTTGATCGATATCGTCACACCCAACAATACACACGCCGAAATCGCGATTGCTGCTGCTGAAGCAGGAAAGCATGTGTTTTGCGAAAAACCTTTGGCCTTCTCTCTGGATCAAGCCAAACGAATGCTGGAAGCCGTAAACAAAGCCGGTGTAACCCATATGATTTGCCATAATTATCGTTTCTCTCCGGCGGTGCAATTTGCCAAAAAATTAATAGAAGAAGGAAGATTGGGAAAAATTTATCACATTCGCGCCACTTTCCTACAAGACTGGTTGATGGATCCCCATTTCCCCCTCACCTGGCGCCTGCGGAAAGAAATATCAGGGGGTGGGACGCTCGGTGATTTAGGGGCTCATATCATCGACCTAGCAAGATTCTTGGTTGGGGAGTTCTGTGAAGTGGTGGGAATGATGGAAACTTTCATCAAAAAACGTCCGTTTGGTTCCATGACAGAGAATTTGAAGGGGCGAATTGAAAGTGATCAGTGGGGAGAAGTGACCGTCGATGACGCTACTGCATTCTTGGCGCGTTTTAAAAATGGGGCTCTGGGCACCTTTGAATCATCACGGTTCTGCAAAGGAAATCGAGCGGGCAATCGTTTCGAAATCAATGGAGAAAAAGGATCACTGCGTTGGGACATGGAGAATTTGAACCAATTGCAAGTGTATTTAGGAGATGATGAACCGGGATCGCAAGGTTTCCGAACCATTCATTGCACTGAAGAAGAACACCCCTATGCCGGGGCGTATTGGCCAGCCGGGCATAGCATCGGGTATGAGCATACGTTCATTAACATCGTATCCGAGTTGATGAATGGAATATCCAAAGGATATAGCCCTCAACCGAACTTTGAAGACGGGGTTAAAAACCAGGCGGTATTGGAAGCCGTGGAACAATCCGTTAAAACACGGAGTTGGGTCAGCGTTTCGCAAGAGATACATGTGAGAAGTTAAGGTGGATTTGATTCATTCTGTACGGGGCTGTTTTCAGGAAGTGTTACTGTAAAAACGAATGATCAAAAGGAGGTTCTTTCCATGGCAATCAGAAAGAGCATTGTTCTATTCATGTCCTTGATTCTTGCCTTGACTTTATTCGTTGTTGGATGCGGAACAGATAAGGGGAACAAACTTGTCATTGGTGTAGCGCTTCCTGACTTTGATGATAAGTGGTTGAGCTATTTGCACGATGGAATGAAAGAATATCAAAAAACACAAAAAGATGTGGAAGTTATATATGTGGATGCGCAGAATGATGCCAGTAAGCAGTTATCGCAAATTGAGAACTTCACCCTTCAGCAAGTGGACGCGATTGTGTTGGTACCGGTTGACACGGTCTCCGCCCCAGATTTGGTTGATAAGGCCAATCAAGCCAATGTGCCTATCGTAGTCGTCAACAGACAATATAAAGGTGTGGATAAAGCGACTGCTTATGTTGGTTCGGAGTCCATCAAAGCCGGTCTAATGGAAATGGAAGAAGTGGCGAAGATCCTTAATGGAAAAGGGAACATTGCGATTATGAATGGCCAGATGGGACATGAGGCGCAAATTAAAAGGACGGAAGGAAACAAGCAAATCATTAAAAAGCATCCGGGTATGAAGGTTGTGCTAGAAGGGACTGCGGAATGGGATCGGGCAAAAGGCATGAATCTGATGGAAAACTGGTTGCAGTCAGGCAAGAAAATTGATGCCGTTGTAGCCAACAACGATGAAATGGCGATCGGAGCCATTATGGCGCTCGAAGCGGCAGGAAAACTGAATGACGTCATCGTAGCGGGTGTCGATGCCACCCCGGATGCGTTGGGATTTGTAAAAGAAGGAAAATTAAAAGCAACTGTTTTCCAAAATGCCAAAGGACAGGGGAAAGGCGGACTGGAAACCGCCATTAAAGCGGCGAAAGGCGAACAGGTGGAAAAGTTCAACTGGATTCCTTACGAATTAGTGACGAAAAATAATGTGGATGAGTATATCAAAAAATGGCAGTAAGAGCTTGGGCCGCATCTCACAACACAAAATGAAAGGGCACGATGCCGGTTGGTGTCCTTTCATTCAAACAGTCATGCCATCGAAAAGGAGGTAAGGGCATGAGTGGGGACTATATCTTGGAAATGGTCAATATCTCAAAGGAATTCCCAGGGGTTAAGGCCTTGAACAATGTGCAGCTCAAGGTGAGGAAAGGAACTGTGCATGCGTTAATGGGTGAGAATGGCGCGGGAAAATCAACGTTAATGAAAATATTGATCGGGATTTATCGTCCCGATGACGGCGTTATCACATTCGACGGTGAACAGTTAAATCTCTCGAATATTAAAAACGCCCTTGATAAAGGGATTTCGATGATTCACCAAGAGCTTAGCCCGATACCGCATATGACTGTGGCAGAAAATATTTTTTTGGGGAGAGAACCCAGCTATGGATTGACGGGTTGGGTGAAAGCAAAGGAACTTGAAGCAAATACGAGAAAACTTTTCGAAAAACTGGAAATAGATATTGACCCCAATGCGAAGATGGTCGACCTTAGCATTGCGAATACGCAAATGGTGGAGATCGCGAAGGCCATTTCCCATCATTCCAAATTGATTATTATGGATGAGCCGACATCCGCGATTACCGAAAAAGAAGTCAATCATCTCTTTAAAATCATACGTTCCCTAAAAAAAGAAGGAGTATCGATCATCTACATCACGCACAAGATGGATGAGCTAGCGCAAATCACAGATGAAATTACCGTTTTAAGAGATGGAAAGGTTGTCGGAACAAAACCCAGTGATCACGTCACAAAAGAGCAATTGATTGAAATGATGGTGGGCAGGGAATTAAATCAAGTTTTTAACAAAAAACCTGCAGAAATCACAGAGACGGCCTTATCGGTGAATAATTTATCCAAAAAAGGAAAATTCGAGGATGTCAGTTTTGAAGTCAGAAAAGGGGAAATCATCGGCTTTGCTGGCTTGATGGGTTCCGGACGGACGGAAGTAATGGAAAGTGTATTCGGAATTACCCCTCCCGATTCGGGTGAAATCTTTGTCGGAGGCGAAAAAGTGGTGATTCGTTCTCCACGCGATGCGATTAAATATGGGATGGGATTGCTGACAGAGGATAGGAAATTAACGGGTTTGTTTCTGCCCCTTTCGGTTCAGGACAATATGATTACCGTCAATATAGATGAATATACAAAAAGCGGATTCCTGAAGCAAAAGCGAATCCAATCGGATTGTCAAAAGCAAGCCGAGCAATTGGCTATCAAGACGCCAAGCCTAAATCAAACGATGAAATATCTAAGCGGCGGAAATCAACAAAAAGCTTTAATCGCTAGATGGATGCTTCATGATCCCGATATTTTGTTCTTGGATGAGCCAACAAGAGGGATTGATGTGGGTGCCAAATCAGAAATCTATCAGCTCATTTTCAACCTGGCCAATAAAGGGAAAGCGATTGTGGTCATTTCCTCCGAGTTGCCGGAAATTTTGGGGTTGAGCGACTGGATTATCGTGATGCACCAAGGCAAAAAAATGGGGGAATTGAACAGAGATGAGGCGACACAGGAAAAAATCATGCAGTTGGCGACCGGTGCGTTGATCAGCAACTAGATTAAGAAAAGTCAGGAGGAAGCAGAGATGAGCAGCGAAGTTACGATTGAGAACAAACATGAACAGCCCAAAGCAGCCAGCAGGAACCATTTTAAAGAGAAAGCCTACCACGTTTTGAATCGATACGGAATGCTGTTTATTCTTATCGCGTTGATTATTTTCATGTCGATTCTTTCGCCTACGTTCTTTACATCCGGCAATATACTCAATATCGTGAGGCAAATGTCGGTCATCGGCATTGTGGCCATCGGCGTAACGATGATCATCATCACACAAGGGATTGATTTGTCTTCGGGTTCAGTTATTGCTCTTGTCTCAGTGGTAGTGGCCAGCTTCGCGCAAGCGGATAGCTATCCCGTTCTTTTGGCGGTTGCCATCGGTCTTGGTGTGGGAATTCTTACGGGCGTGATTAATGGAACCATCATCGCGAAAGGAAAAATCGCCCCTTTTGTTGTGACACTTGGCATGATGACGGCGGCGAGGGGATTGGCTTTGCTTTTCAGCGACGGAAGACCGATCGGGAATTTATCGGATACCTTCAAGTTTATCGGCCAAGGTGCCATTCTTGGTATACCGGTTCCCATTATCATTTTTGCTTTGGTGGGCCTTGTTTCCTATCTCCTTCTCAATAAAACAAAATTCGGGAAATATGTATACGCAATCGGGGGGAATGAGCAAGCGGCGCACATTGCCGGTGTGAATATAGAAAAGTACAAAATTTTGATTTATTCATATGCCGGTTTATTATCCGCCATTGCGGGGATTATCTTAACCTCCCGGATCGCGTCCGGTCAGCCCACGGCGGGTCTCATGTATGAATTGGATGCGATTGCCGCGGCGGTCATTGGCGGTACCAGCCTTTCCGGAGGAATCGGGACGATTGGCGGAACCATTATCGGCGCTCTGATCATTGGTGTCATGAACAATGGTCTGGACCTGTTGAACGTGTCTTCGTATTGGCAGCAAATCTTGAAAGGAGCAATCATTGTGACGGCCGTCCTTATTGATGCGCGGAAAAACAGAAAATCCTAAAGGGAATAGGTTGGGGGAATGGCCATGAAAATCGCATTCAACCAAGCGACGACGATGAAACACTCAACGCTTAAAAAGGATCTTGAGCTTTGTGAGAAGCACGGATACGAATTGATTGAAATCAGGTTGGATAAGTTGAAGGACTATTTGGCGGAAAATACGGTGGAAGACCTTAAAACCTTCTTCGAAAATAACAGAATCAAGCCATATGCTTTTAACGCATTGGAATTTATCAATTTCAGAGATGAAGCCGGGTATCAACAAATTAAAGATGACTTGAAATTTCTTTGTGATATTGGCGAAGTGATCCATTGCAAAAAAATCATTGTCGTCCCAACTTTTGACATTGGAGACCACACCAAATCACAGATCAAAGAAGAAACCGTAAGAGTTTTAAATGAGCTGGCGGATCTGGCACAACCTTATGGCGCAAAATTAGCCTTAGAGTTTTGCGGCTATCCCAATTGCTCTGTCAATACGTTTGGCCAAGCCTATGAAATTGTGGAAGAAGTGAACAGGGATCAGGTGGGAATCGTTCTGGATTGCTTTCACTTCCATGCCATGAACTCAAATGTGAAAGACTTGCAGAACGCAGACGCCAATAAAATTTATGTGTTTCATATTGACGACTGCGAAGATTTGCCCGTTGGGGCATTAAGGGATCATCACAGAGTATGGCCCGGAGAAGGAGCCATTGATCTGGATATCATCTTAGGCACATTAAAAGAGATTGGTTATCAGGAAATGGTGTCCATCGAATTATTCAGGCCGGAATATTGGGAATGGGATGTCGAAAGAACAATCCAAGTGGGGAAAGAAACGACTGAGAACGTGGTAAGCAAATACTTTCAAATCGAATGACTTTTTGCAAAAAATGAAGCGCTTAACCCCAACGAAAAGGTGGGAAATGTAAAGAATGAAAACGATGAGGCTGACAACGGCTCAAGCGTTGATTCAATTTTTAAATCAGCAGTTTATTGAATTTGACGGAAAAGAGGAAAAGTTTGTAAAGGGGATCTTCACCATATTTGGCCATGGAAATGTATTGGGCCTTGGCCAAGCGTTGGAAGAAGATCCGGGGGATCTTGAAGTTTACCAAGGTAGAAATGAACAGGGGATGGCCCAAGCCGCGGTGGCATTCGCGAAGCAAAAGCATCGCAGGCAAATCATGGCATGCACGTCCTCGGTTGGTCCGGGTGCGGCCAATATGGTTACAGCCGCGGCCACGGCATCCGCCAATAACATCCCGGTATTGTTGCTTCCCGGGGATACTTTTGCCACGAGGCAGCCGGATCCTGTTCTTCAGCAAATTGAGCATGTCCATGACTTAACCATAACAACAAATGACGCGTTCCGAGCTGTCAGCAAATATTGGGATCGTGTCAACCGACCGGAACAATTGATGGCCGCCATGATCAATGCCATGCGCGTCCTCACTGACCCGGCCGATACGGGGGCGGTGACCATCGCCCTTCCGCAAGATGTACAGGGAGAAGCGTATGATTTCCCTGAGTCTTTCTTCAAAAAACGTGTCCATCGAATCGAACGTCGCGTACCGACCGCGTCGGATCTGAAAGATGCGGTGGAGTTGATAAAAGGAAAGAAAAAGCCCGTTATCATCTGTGGCGGGGGTGTTCGTTACTCCGAGGCAGCCGACTCGTTAAAGCGATTTGCCGAGAAGTTCAACATCCCTTATGGGGAAACCCAAGCCGGAAAAAGCGCGATCGAAAGTTCCCATGCCTATAATCTCGGGGGGATTGGGGTAACCGGCAACCTGGCCGCGAACCTAATCGCCAAAGAAGCGGATCTAGTGATTGGGGTTGGAACGCGATATTCGGACTTTACAACGGGGTCGAAGCAACTGTTTCAAAATCCTGAAGTGGATTTTTTAACCATCAACGTTTCCGAATATCACGCGCATAAGCTGGATGCGACAAAGATAGTGGCTGACGCCAAATTAGCTCTTCTCGCCCTGGAAAAAGAGTTGGAGGCGCATGATTACCGTTCAGGGTATACCCATGAAATTGAGGCGGCCAAAGAAGCGTGGAAAGCCGAACTTAACCGTCTCCATCAAATTCGATACAAGGATAGAGGATTTAAGCCCGAAGTTGCCGGTCATCTTGATGAGGTGTTGCCCGAATTTGTTGAAACCTATCAATCATGTTTGACACAAACAGAAGTGATCGGTCAAGTTAACAAACTCATTGATGAAGATGCCATTATCATCGGAGCCGCGGGCAGCCTTCCCGGAGACCTGCAAAGAATGTGGAAGTCCCGCCGACCCAATACCTACCATATGGAATACGGTTACTCCTGCATGGGGTATGAAATATCCGGCGCTCTTGGTGTGAAAATGGCTGAACCGGACAAAGAGGTTTATGCCATGGTCGGTGATGGAAGCTATCTTATGCTGCATTCCGAATTGGTGACCAGCATTCAAGAAGGCAAAAAAATCAATGTATTGCTATTTGATAACGCGGGTTTTGGATGCATCAACAACTTGCAAATGGGGAATGGCATGGGCAGCTTCCAAACGGAATTCCGGTATCGCAACCCTGAAACCAATCGATTGAATGGCGACTTGATAAAAATTGATTTCGCCCATAGTGCGGCCGGATATGGGGTGAAAACCTACAAGGTAAGTACCTTGGAAGAACTTCAGTCAGCGATTGAAGACGCGAAGAAGCAAACGGTGTCCACGTTGATTGATATTAAAGTCCTTCCCAAGACGATGACCAATGGTTATGAATCATGGTGGCATGTGGGCATTGCGGCTGTCTCGAACAATCCCAATGTGCAGGAAGCCCACCGCAATAAAGAGACCAACCTGAAAAAAGCGAGAAAATATTAATCGACGCATCCTCGACAAAGTGCAAAACGCCGGCCACCGGCGAAGGAAGAAAATAGAAAAAAATAATCAAAAAAGGTGTGAAGGATGCAATGAATCGAAATGAAACCCATCATTTCAGAATCGGCATAGCCCCGATCAGCTGGGTCAATGATGATATTCCTGGTCTCGGCGACCACTATACACAGGACCAGGTGTTATCCGAAATGGCCTCCATCGGTTATATTTCCACCGAAATGGGACGCTTGTTCATGCAGGATCCCCCGTCTCTGAAGGCCAAATTGGACGAGTACGGAATACAGCTTGCGAGCAAATTTGTGGGAACATTGTTTTCTGATACCAGTCGTCTGGAAGAAGAGTTGCAATCTTTTGGCGAATGGGTCAAATACCTGAAGGAAATGGGCTGCGAGTATGTGATTGTGTGCGAAATGGGCGGCTCGATGCATTGGGATCCCCGACGTTCCCAGGAAGACATGACGATCCAGAAGCTGACCGCTAACGAGTGGGACACCTTGGTGGAGGGGTTGCACCGGGCAGCCAAAATGTGCCAAGAAAACGGAATGCGGTTGGTTTATCACTTCCATGCCGGTACGGTCGTTGAAACACGGGAAGAGATCGACCGGTTAATGGCAAGGACCGATCCCGATTTGGTGCACTTGTTGTACGATACGGGGCATGCCTTATACGGAGGTTATGATCCGCTGGAACTATTGAAGAAATATGAGGACCGTATCAAATATGTCCATTTGAAAGATGTTCGCCGCGATGTTTTGGAGCGCGTCAGGCAAGAGAACATCGATTTCCGTACGGCGGTAGTGAGGGGACTGTTCACTGTGCCGGGTGATGAAGAGGGTTGCATTGATTTTGAACCGATCTTCAAGGAATTGATTGAAAAAGGATATGATGGTTGGTGGATTGTCGAAGCGGAACAAGACCCGGCAGTCGCCCATCCTTTTAAATATGCGAAGATGGCGAAGGAATATATCGATTCCACCATCTTGTCCATCAAAGCCCAGAATCAATAATAGGAAGGGAAAAAACATGAGAGATTTAATTGTTCCCGGCCGCAAACCGGATGAAGAAGGCAAGGTTTTGAGTGTGACACCCGAATCCGCCGGTTGGAAGTATGTGGGGTTCGAAGTGTACGCACTAAGGAAAGGACAAGCCTTGAAAAAGGAAACCGGGGACCAGGAAGTTTGCATCGTCCTTTTGACAGGCAAATCACATATTTATACCGAAAGAGAAAAGTGGGAAAACATTGGACAGCGAATGAATGTCTTTGAAAAAACACCTCCTTATTCCGTTTATGTTCCATCTGGCGATTTTTATAAAGTAGAGGCCGTGACGGATGCGGAATTGGCGATTTGCTCAGCTCCGGGCAAGGGGACGCACCCTGCCCGATTAATTGCTCCTCATGATGTTGGTGTTGAGAAGAGAGGGGCGGGAAACATCGAAAGAAAGATTCATAACATCCTTCCTGAATATCAGCCGGCGGACAGCTTATTAGTGGTAGAAGTTTTTACCCCGGAAGGAAATTGGTCCAGTTACCCTCCGCACAAGCATGATCAGGATAATTTGCCCCATGAATCCTACTTGGAAGAAACGTATTATCACAAAGTGAATCCCGACCACGGGTTCGCCGTGCAAAGAGTGTATTCGGATGACCGTACGCTGGATGAGACGTTGATCGTCAAGAATGGCGATGCGGTCTTGGTACCTGAGGGATATCATCCCGTTTCGGCGCCACCGGGATATGAAGTCTACTACTTGAATGTCATGGCGGGACCGGTACGCACGTGGAAGTTTCATAATGATCCGGATCATGAGTGGGTGATGGAAAGTAAGCTGGAAACCAAGCCGTTGCGGAAGGAAGGGGAATGAAGATGAATCTTTTAACTTTTGACAGCCAAAAAACGATGGATTTTGTGGCCATCGGCCGTCTATGCATCGATTTGAACGCGAATGAAATTAATCGTCCCATGGAAGAAACGGTCACCTTCACCAAGTATGTGGGGGGATCTCCGGCCAATATTGCGATTGGGATGGCCAGATTGGGGATGAAGACGGGGTTTGTTGGCAGAGTGGCCAATGACCAAATGGGTCGATTTATTGTGGGCTACCTCAATGCGAATCAAATCGACACATCCAACGTCATTATAGATCATTCGGGAAGTGTAACGGGACTTGCTTTCACGGAAATCAAAAGTCCGACCGACTGCAGTATTCTCATGTACAGAGATAACGCGGCGGACTTAAAGCTGGAAACCAGAGACATCAGTGAAGAATATATCAAAAACGCCAAGGCTCTTTTAGTTTCGGGAACAGCCTTGGCGAAAAGTCCATCCCGGGAAGCTGTATTTCTAGCCCTCGATTACGCCAGAACGCATAATGTGGTTGTCTTCTTCGATCTCGATTACAGACCTTACACGTGGACTTCACCTGAGGAGACCGCGGTGTATTACAACCTGGCGGCAGAGAAGTGCGATGTCATTATCGGCACGAGAGAAGAATTCGATATGATGGAACGCTTCGAACAGAATGCCGACCACGATGATTCCTTTACAGCCAAAAAATGGTTTGAATATCATGCCAAGATTGTCGTGATCAAACATGGGAAAGCTGGTTCCATTGCTTATACCAAAGAAGGGGAAAGGGTGGAGGGAATAACCTTTCCGGCCAATGTGATCAAAACATTTGGTGCGGGAGATGCCTATGCGGCAGGCTTTATCTACGGGCTGATGCAGGGATGGGAGATTTCCAAATCGATGGAATACGGCGCGGCGGCGGCTTCCATTGTCATTTCGAGCCATAGCTGCTCTGATGCGATGCCGATGGTTGATCAGATCGATAACTACATCAAAAAGTATAAAAACGGAGAATTCAAAAATAAACTCACCTCTTGAGGAGGAATCATGATGTCCACAACGACTGTACAAACGCTTAAAAACTTTATCGGCGGTCAATGGGTAGAATCCACTTCCGGCAAAACCGACGAGGTTCCCAATCCAGCTACCGGCGAGACCTTGGCTTATGTACCCATTTCCAACCGGGAGGATTTGGCCCGCGCGGTGGAAGTGGCGAAGGCAGCGTTTAAAACCTGGGGCAAAACGCCGGTGCCACGCCGGGCACGCATTTTGTTCAAGTATCAGCAATTGCTTGTGGAGCATTGGGAAGAGCTTGCCCGCCTCGTAACCCTTGAGAACGGAAAAAGCTACGAAGAAGCTTACGGCGAAGTGCAACGCGGGATCGAATGCGTAGAGTTTGCTGCAGGTGCGCCTTCCTTGATGATGGGAAAGCAGTTGCCCGATATCGCCACGAATATAGAGTCTGGCATGTACCGTTATCCAGTGGGCGTGGTAGGAGGAATTACCCCTTTCAATTTTCCGATGATGGTTCCTTGTTGGATGTTCCCCCTTGCTGTTGCTTGCGGAAATACCTTTGTATTGAAGCCATCCGAACGAACGCCTATGTTGGCTAACCGGCTGGCTGACCTGTTTAAAGAAGCGGGACTGCCGGACGGGGTTTTGAATATTGTCCATGGCGCTTACGATGTGGTAAACGGATTGTTGGAACATCCCGACGTCAAAACGATTTCTTTCGTCGGTTCCCAGCCGGTAGCTGAATATGTGTATAAAACAGCGGCTAATCATGGAAAACGAGTTCAAGCATTAGCGGGCGCTAAAAATCATTCCATCGTGATGCCAGATGCGGACTTGGATCTGGCCGTTAAACAAATCATCACTGCCGCTTACGGTTCGGCCGGGGAAAGATGCATGGCCGCTTCCGTAGTTGTTACTGTAGGTGAGGTGGCCGAACCTTTCATGGAAAAATTGGTTCAGGCAGCCAATGCGATTAAGATTGGAAACGGATTGGATGATGGAGTCTTCCTTGGTCCGGTGATCCGCGATTCCCACAAAGCCAAAACAGAAAATTACATTGAAATCGGCGAAAAAGAAGGGGCGAAATTGGTGCGCGACGGACGCAAAGATGCCGAGGCCAATGGACAGGGATATTTCATTGGCCCAACGATCTTCGATCATGTAACAACGGATATGACGATCTGGAAAGAGGAAATTTTTGCTCCCGTATTATCCATCGTGCGTGTCCAATCCTTGGATGAAGCGATAGAATTGACGAACCAATCCCCATTCGCCAACGGAGCTTGCATTTATACACAAAATGGCAGCAACGTACGTAAATTCCGAGAAGAAATTGATGCCGGCATGTTAGGGGTAAACCTGGGTGTTCCTGCCCCGATGGCTTTCTTCCCCTTCTCTGGATGGAAAAACTCCTTCTATGGAGATCTCCATGCCAATGGCACGGATGGAGTAGAATTCTATACGAGAAAGAAGATGGTTACTACTCGTTGGTGATGAAAACGGGGTGCCGAATCATGATTTGGCACCCCGTTTTTTAAATATGGAAGGAATGGCAAGTACCATAAACAGGAGGATTGTTTGATCATGTCTTTGGTTTCACTTAAAGAAATGTTAAGCAAAGCATTGCAAGAAAAATATGCCGTAGGCCATTTCAATCTCAACAATCTGGAGTTTGCACAAGCCATTTTGCACGCTGCGCAAGAGGAGAATGCTCCCGTCATCCTTGCTGTAAGTCCAGGATACATTCCTCACTTGGGAGGATTAAAACTGGCTGCATCGATGGTGAAGGCGCTTGTGGAGGAATATCAAATCACCGTTCCGGTGGCTCTTCACCTGGATCATGGTTCATCCTTCGAACAGTGTTTGCAGGCCATATATGCCGGATTTACAGAAGTTGCCGACTGAAAGCCCAACTCTTTCAAGGATGGGATGAAAGTCGGCGTTGCTCGGTAATCCCTTTATGGGATTGTTAAGAGCGGCAATTTTCAGTATAATCTAACGCATGAGCGGTGCTCATCCCACTGGTAGTGGGTTTTGTTCCTCTGTACGTCATGATATGGGGTTCCAGTGGCGAACCAATCTCTCCCACTGGGTAAAATCATGAGAGTTAGTAAAACGGAACTAGAACGCTGGTAATAGGCGTTCCGCCCATGTGGGTACATGCAACATGAGTTGTAGAACTGCATGGGACGGGCTGATGAGACAGCCCTGAACTTGGGAGTTGCATGAAGCAGAAATGGATTGAGTGCGCTAACTACCCAAGAATCCCACGGCTTCAGCCGTGTGGAGTCTCAATTCTGTGATGATCGATGCCTCTCATGAGCCGTTAGAAAAGAATATTGCAAAAACGAAGAAAGTTGTGGAAGCGGCCCGCGTATTGGGAGTGTCAGTGGAAGCCGAATTGGGCCGGATTGGCGGACAGGAAGATGATTTAATTGTAGATGAAGCCGATGCCATGTACGCGAATCCGGATGAATGTGAGAGGCTTGTCCGTGAAACGGGTGGAATAACATGATGCGACCCATTCCAAATCATGGGGGGATGACAGATTCGGCATGAACAATCATGCCAAACCTTTGCTTGTTCATGCCCTGTCAGTGAACGGGGACCGTTCGGTAGGCTTTGGTAAACAACCATAAATCATTTGAAAGGGATTTGAACGACTAAATGTCTATAATCTTAATTGGTTCCGCTATATATTTGCTGTCATCGTCCTTGCGTATGAAAAATTCGATCATCTCTGAAGGGAATTTCACAGCCGATCCGTTTCCCGCCATTTCAATGTAGGTGTGTTGAATATACAAATCCGCCCAATCTTGATGTGGATCAAAGAACTCCCTAACATTTCTCTCAAAGATGGGCCGAATCGTTTCCATATCTCCCGGCAGACGAAAGTTTTCGTCGAACAGAGCTTCTCCCTCACGATAACCGTCTCGATAATAAAAGGATTCGGCAAAACCGTTGATTGCAGTGTCATAAACATCTTCCTCAAACAACTCAATATCAGACTGAATGAATAATCTTTCCCCAACTTCCAATGCTTCTTCCGCGCTGGAGGCTCTGATAAATTTCACTGAATAAATGTCCCTGTGTCCCCGATGAACGGCAAAAATCTGCTTTTGGTCCATATATTTCCCCTCTTCTGCGTTAATTGGCTGTATGGCGAAGCACACCCTTGACGGAATCAAATCATTATTTCTCATAAGGAAAATCGAAACCATCCAGAACCTCATCCAATTATCCGATGCGTCACTGTCCCAAAGAAGAGCGTCTCTGTAAAGAGAGTTTAAAAACAACCTCCCAGAGAAAATTCTACAAAATGGTATTGTAATCCTTGGAAGGCGAGAAAGTTGCCTTGGTCTGGGTGCGAGCAGGGTTTGCATTCCTGTTTAATAGTTGGTGCAAGGGGTTTTGATGAATGTGTCTCTATGAATCAAAAGGCCGGAGGCGAACGACTCCGGCCTTTTGATTTAAGGGGGTTGGTCACATGGAAAGGATAAAAAAAGATACCCCATTTGTATCACGGGGCATCTTCAACAAGTATTTGGGAAAGATAGGATGTTCGCCAAATTTAAGGACGGTTAGGGAAAGTTCCTAAATGGGCGAACTCCGACATTGTACAATGAAAAGTTGTAGAAAATATTACATTAGGTGATGAAAGTGTTACAGATGTTATAACAATAGAAATTAACTCCGTCTAATCCTTTGATGTTGATATCAAACCAAATGTTTGGTACGATTTCATTATATATACATTTATCAGAATTAACACAATCATACCAAATATCCATAATAAAATTAGGGCGAGGGACAACCACATGAAATACTCCACTGGTATTGAAACAAAACGAAAAATCATCGATGCTGCTTTTCAACTCATGGCCGATAAAGGATTTGACGCTGTAAGCATTGACGACATCATGACCAGCATAGGAAGAGCCAAAGGGTCTTTTTATGTTCACTTTAAAAGCAAGGAAGAACTGTTATATGAAGTGATGCGAATACGCTTGGATCGGGGTCATGGTCAGATGGCAGAAGAGATTCTAAAGGAATTGTTCAAAGACAACTGCAATGTCCGAGCCATTCTGGAAAGAGTGACAGCTGAAGTTCATGTAAGCTCAGGAGAAGATTACTTGACCTGGGCATTTGCTTATTATCATCTCTTAACCCATTCCCGTAAGGATGAATTTGTTCGCGAATGGTTGGAAACCAATGCGGATCAGTGGTCAGCTTTTCTAAACATGATCGTCAAAAGAGGTCAGGAGTTAGGACAAATCCGAACAGATGTAGATACGCAAACCATCACCAATATGTGTATGGGCATCGTGCTGGGGTATGACATTCTCTTCATGTTTAAACCCCGGATTGATGTTAACGAGGTCTATCATATTCACGACTGGATGTTTATTAGTGATCCATTCTCTAAAAATGAATGACTTTAAGGGGATGGTTCTAATGGACGTAAATGTAGAAAAGTGAAAGGAAGAAGGATATGTTTCATCCAGCGGCAAGAAAAAGAATGAAGCGACGGCAAATTGCACAATCACTGAAGAGTGTGGTAAGTGTATTTTTGCAATTGAATGAGAAATACCCTAGGGCATGTCTGGCATATCAAGTTGATCGACAGGAGACGGCGGAAAAACCTTTTCCCGATGTGCGCCGATGGACAGAAGCGAATGGGAAAACGGTTTTGGAGCCGCCGACATATTTATCATACACGCGCTAATGACAATTAAAGCAACTTCAGAAACGATTGAGGGAGTCAGACCAGCTGGAAGATTATCATTTACATTAAAAAATGGCAAACTAATTGATTAAGGAGGGATTAAATTATTGACAAAATTCAAAGAATTAGGTTCTGATGCCCAAGTAGTAATTTACGTGCAATTCTGGGCTTGATTTATAATGGCGATATTGCATGGAGATGGTGGATAGTGTATGTCTTACATCAAATAAGACCGATTCTGCCTGGAGATGTCAATATTGATATAGTAGATTGCAGAAAGCTCTATATTTGAGCTACGAAAACACATATTTTTCATTGCACAGGTGAGTGCGATTGATTAAGTACTGACTCAAAAGAGCAAGGCCCTGTAGTTTGATACAGAGCCTTGTTCTTTTTGGTAAGTCAGCTTTTTGGACATATTCTACATTCGGATATAACTGCATATATTTTAAACCATCACAATGAAAGGAGGAAATAGTGATGTCCGACAGCTTTGTAGCACGTTCCTTAGACGAAATTCGATTTTGGTCTCGGATTATGAAGGAACACGCTCTCTTTCTTCGACTAGGCTTTAGATGCGAAGATACTCAACTTATTCAGGAAGCTAATTATTTTTTTGCTTTGTTTGAACAAATCGAAGATCAATCAAACACATTTACATTAGAAGCAGATCCACAAACCATAATAAACTTTAACACTGAAGTTTATAATGCAGCTTCAGGAATTTGGGTCTTTAAGAGAAAGGTTTTGGGGCTTGTTTTGCGTTGTCAGCTTCCAGGTCAGAATAATTTTCCTTTGTTAATTGACCATGTAAGCAGAGAAGCCAATTACTTTAGAAATCGGTTAAGAGAACTTAATACAGGAACTTTGGAACCGTTACCGGACGCTATCATAGATGAAAACGTATTTTTCTTACGCATTATGGCGGACCATGCTAAGTTTATTGGCCATTTACTCGATCCATCTGAACGGAAACTGGTGGCGCAAGCTAGAGAATTTAGTCACGACTTTGACCAACTATTGTTCCAAGCAAAAGATTTAGAATCGATGCGACCTCAATCCCAAACCTATCCGCTGTTAGATCAATTTTTAGATCAAAATCGAGTATCGGTAAAGTCCCTACGTGATTTCAAAAAAACAGCACGGGAATTAATTGAAGCGTGCCGAATCAAAAGCATTATTCATCCTTTATTAGCGGATCATGTTTTTCGTGAAGCAGAAAGGTTTCTTACGATTATTGATATGTTTGAAAAGCATTTAAATGCTCAAGCTCGTAAAAAGTAAATTGTTTATATGAGTAATCCCAATCCCCGTTTTTCCCTGAAGTCAGCTCGATATCCATTTATCTCTTATCATGACCTGTTTGCTATCTTCTCCAAACCTCCAGTTTGGTTTCCGAATGCCAACTAATAGGATAAAAAGTTGTACTAACCACTTTCCTTAATTGGAGGGTGTTTATTTTTTATAGAAGTTATTTCAAAAGTCGGTCAATGCACCACAAAATGAGCGCAAGTAGGCAAAACAATTGATAAAGCTCAGCTCGTCGTTCAAAACAAACAACCAAACGTCGGCAATTATCTATTCATGCAAAACAACGCTCGATTTTCCAGCGTTGTCGGTAGCTCGCACTAAGATCGTTAAAGAATTTATCTTTGTGAAGTTGTTTAATTACTAGATCCAATTCTTAAGAGATGGTCACATGCCGAAGCATGTGACCATCTCTTTTAGCCAATGAAGCGATTAAATAATGTTTGTTTTTTCACTTGGTATTCGTACGTGAGGTGCAGTTCCCGCACTTAACCGGATTTCGATTTTGTTTTGTTTATTAACGTTATTCAGGGGCTTAAACGCACTTTGGATACGTTTTTCAAGTTGTTGAATTTCACCTTGGAGATAGCCGTGTCGTATTCGTTGTTGAAAGCGCGAAGGGTGAGTTTGATGTTGTGTGTTGTTCATTCTCTCCCCTTCCTTCCGATTGACTTTCAAGGTCCATTCAGCGGAGTGAAAGGTGCCGTTAAGTACAGCCTTGATTGCACGGTATATCGAGGCCATCTATCCCGTGAAGCAAACTTCCTTCGGTTTACGAAGGCCCAATATATTATTTGACCCGTAACAATAGCGGATCTTGAATCATAAGCATATTTTGTCGAGGGGGATATTCGATGATCGGAGGATTTGACGAATTCACCCGTTGGACAATTGATTATCTTCGTACTGTTCTTCATGCTAGTTCCTGATTACGGAGCTGGCGCAACCTATTCATTTTATAAACGGAGGTAGTAAAAATGGATGATTTCAAAAAAGAACTTCAAAAGTTGGGCGTTGACGAAGAGTTCATGCAAGGCGAGGTGACGCCTTGGGAACATCAAGGCTACTACGATCCTGCTCTTGCTCAACAATGCGCTGGTCGACAATGCGCTGGTCGACAATGCTTCAATTGTACCCGCTGCTCTGGCCAATGCTTTGGTCGCTGTTTTGGCCAATGCTTTGGTCGCTGTTTTGGCCAATGCTTTGGCCGCTGCTTTGGCCAATGCTTCAATTGTCACCGATGCTTCAATTGCGGCAATTGCCGTGGTTGATTCCGCGGATCGTTTCTTAGCGGAAACCTTGGCTGTCTGAGGAGAAGAAGTCACCCCTGCACAGACATGTTTGGGCTGGCAGGGGTTCTTCTCTTATAAAATCAGACATAAGGGACAAATAGCAGTACATAAGATCCAGAGTGATGGTGCAGATTTGAGAACAGCTCTCGGTAAGGAGGAGCGGAATGACAAGTTTGAACCCTTCTATGCGTCTGAAAGTAAAAGGGGACACGTTTTTTCTCCCTGATCCAAACAGCGGTGTGTATTTTCGGAACAACTTAGTCTCGTTCCGTATGGAAGGCAGGACGATCCAACAGTGGATTGAAAAACTCATCCCCATGTTCAACGGGGAGAACACGTTGGATGAATTGACAAACGGATTGCCAGACCCATACCGGGACCGGGTGTATGAAATCGCTGAAATGTTGTACCAACACGGCTTTGTACGGGATGTGAGCCAAGACCGTCCGCATCAATTGCCGGATGTGGTTCTCAAAAAGTATGCTTCACAAATTGAATTCTTGGACAGTTTCGGCGGCTCGGGCGCGTATCGTTTTCAGTCCTATCGTCAGGCCAAAGTGTTGGCAGTCGGCTCCGGCCCGTTTTTTGTCTCGTTGGTTGCGGCCTTGTTCGAATCCGGATTGCCCCGGTTCCACGTGTTGATCACGGATTCGGTACAGACCAACCGGCAGCGGTTGGCGGAACTGGCGGCGCATGCCCGCAAAACGGACCCCGAGGTGGCGCTAGAGGAGGTCACCCTGCTGAAGAAGGAAGTGAGTTCCTGGTGGGAGGCTGTGCAGCCATTTCAGTCGATTTTGTATGTGTCGCAGGAGGGTGATATCGAGGAACTGCGGGTTCTTCATGCGTTTTGCAGGGAAGCGAAAAAGATGTTACTTCCCGCCATGTGTCTGCAACAGGTGGGTCTGGCGGGTCCGCTGGTGCATCCAGACTCAGAGGGATGTTGGGAATCGGCGTGGCGCCGCATACACCAATCCGCGCTTTGCAAAAACCCGCAGTTGCACACCTTCTCTTCCACAGCGGGAGCGATGTTGGCGAATGTGATCGTGTTTGAATTGTTTAAAACGGTTACGGGTATAACCGAAACCGAAGGGAAGAATAAATTCTTCCTGCTGGATCTGGAGACGTTGGAAGGAACCTGGCATTCGTTCATGCCCCATCCGCTCGTAACCGGAAATGCGTCGGCCGAATGGGTGGAAGATCTCGATTTGCGGCTCGAACGGAGTGCGGGCAGAAGAGAGTCTAACGGATTGTTTCCTTATTTCAGCCTGTTGACATCTTCAGAAACAGGGATTTTTCATGTTTGGGAGGAGGGAGAATTGAAGCAGCTTCCGTTGGCTCAGTGCCGCGTTCAGGCAGCCGACCCGCTGTCGGAGGGACCGGCTGAGCTGTTGCCGGACATTGTCTGTACAGGTCTGACGCATGAGGAGGCGCGGCGGGAGGCGGGGCTGGCCGGGATTGAAGCGTATGTGTCGCGAATGGTCGGGCTGCTTGTAGAGGATGGCATGGTAGAACCGCAGGAATTTGTCGGCGTCGGAGCGGGGGAAACCGTTGCGGAAGGCGTTTGCCGCGGATTGGAAAAGTGTTTGGATGATGAGTTGGGCAAGCAACAGGTGGATCAGAAGTCCCCTGTCTTTCGTGTGCAATTGAGTGCGGTAGAAGATGAACGTTGCCTGTTTTATTTGCAGGCATTGACCACAATGCAAGGGGCACCGATGATCGGCTTGGGAGAGGAAGTGTCCGGATTCCCTGTGGTGTGGGTGGGTACAAGCGGCCGCTGGTATCGCAGTGTAGGCTTGAATGTGACAATCGCGCTCAGGAAGGCGTTGCAACAGGCTCTGCTGAAGGCACAAAACCAAGCGGCGTGCCTCACGACGCAAGCGTTGGGGGCATCAACCGTACTACTTGAAGAAAAGGTGCCGCAAAGCCTTGTGATCCCCGCGTGTGAAGAGGCGGCACAATCGGAGGTCTTGCAGTCCGCCTTGCAGGTCTTGAAACGGAACGGCAAGCGGCTTTTGGTCTTAGATCTGGCGCTGGAACCGTTTTTGAAAGAAGGACTGGCAGGAGTGTTTGGCGTGTTGTTGCGAGAGGAGGAATCCCGGTGAGTGCTGTTGTGGCGGTGGTCGGAGAAGGACTGTTGGCGGACTTCGTATGTGGAGAACTGTCCGCCCAATTCCATGTCGTTCGTCAGACCGATTTGGAGGCGGGAGTACCGGAAGCGGCGGATTTGGTTTTGGTGTTGCACGATGCCTGGCATCCCTCCGTTCATCACAAGGCGGAAGAGGTGTTGCAACCAACTGGCATCCCTTGGCTACGTGGCTTCGTTTCATTTGGCGAGGGTGTGGTCGGGCCGCTGGTTCGCCCGGGTACGCCGGGGTGCTCCCAGTGTGCGGATTGGCGACGCCTCATGGCGGGCCGCGACCGCAAGGAGATGTTGGAGCTGCAGCAGAGGCTGGCAGAGCACGGGGGAATGCCACGTGACGCGTGGGCATCGCGCACAGGGCTTTTGCAGGTGGCTCACCTGATCGTAGCGGAGGCGCAGAGAGTGTTGCAAGGCAGACGGGCCCACTTGGAAGAACGGGTGTTTTTCATCAACCTGAAAACGCTAAAGAGCACACGTCACTTCTTTCTGCCCGATCCGCTGTGCCGGGTTTGTGGTCGATTGCCCAACGATTCACCGACAGCGGCCCGAATAACGCTTTCACCAAGTCCGAAGATCAGCGCCGACAGTTACCGCTGCCGTCCGATGGATGACTTGAAGGAAGTGCTCGTTAAAGACTATCTGGATTACCGGACTGGCCTTTTGAATGGGAAAATGCGTGACCTCATGTCACCGTTTGCCGATGCGAGTGTGAATCTGCCACTGTTCACGGGGGATGAAGGATCAGCAGGTCGGACTCATTCTTATGCAGTAAGCGAGTTGACGGCCATCTTGGAGGGATTGGAGCGGCATTGCGGTCTGGGCCCCCGTGGCAAACGAGCGGTGATCCACGACAGTTACCGCAATCTGGGGGATCAAGCGCTCAACCCCGTCAAGGTAGGGGTGCACGCGAAGGAACAGTATGCGCGGCCTGGTTTTCCGTTCAAAGAGTTTGATCCTGACCGACCCATGGATTGGGTATGGGGCTATTCGTTTTTAGAGGAGCGCCCGATTCAGGTTCCGCAGTTGCTCGCTTATTACAGCTTGGGCTGTGGGGATGGCTTTGTCTATGAAACTTCCAATGGATGCGCGTTAGGCGGAAGTTTGGAAGAGGCCATTTTCTACGGTATTTTGGAAGTGGTGGAACGCGATTCATTCCTGATGACTTGGTACGCGCAACTGCCTCTCCCACGCCTTGATCCTTATTCCGCCGACGACCAAGAATTGCGGTTGATGGTCGACCGTTTGAAGGCGGTGGCGGGCTATGATCTGTATTTGTTTAACGCGACGATGGAGAACGGGATTCCAAGCGTTTGGGCGTTGGCGAAAAACAGGAAACAAAAGGGAGTGAATCTCATCTGTGCGGCCGGAGCTCATCCGGACCCGTTGCGGGCGGTGAAAAGCGCGATTCACGAGTTGGCTGGCATGATGCTGACGCTTGACGAGAAATTTGAGGCGAACCGGGAGAAGTATGAGCGAATGCTCCATGATCCGTTCTTGGTACGGCAGATGGAGGACCATTCCATGCTGTACAGTTTGCCGCAAGCAGAGGAGCGCCTGCAATTTTTGCTGGATGAAAATCGTCCGTTGCGTACGTTTGACGAGGAATTTAAATGGAAGGCAAGGCATGCGGACCTGACCGATGATCTGAAGGACATTCTCCAGGTGTTCCGCCGATTGAACCTTGAGGTGATCGTGGTGGACCAGACGACACCGGAAATCTTGCGCAACGGACTGCATTGCGTGAAAGTGTTGATTCCGGGGATGTTGCCGATGACGTTCGGACACCACCTTACCCGCGTGACAGGGCTTAAGAGGGTGCTACGTGTACCGGTGGAACTCGGGTATGCGAAGCAACCATTGACGCTCGAACAGCTCAATCCACATCCGCATCCGTTTCCATAAGTCGTGCCTAGGAGGAAGAAGGATGAGTCTGGAGGCATTTCTGTATAATCTGCATTTTGACATCGACAAGATCCAACCGCCGGACTGGGAGGTGGATTGGGAAGACGCGCCTCTTACGTATAAGCTTTACCGTGGCTTGCCTGTGGTTCCGTTTTCACCGGAAGTGCCGCTGACGCTCGAAGGACGGGAAGAGCCTGTGAAGCCCGATCTTCGCGGAATCGGTCATTTTCTCTGGTATGTATACGGGCTCACTCAATGCTGCCAGACAGTAAATGCCTTGGATTCCTCGGAACAAGCGGTGGACCTGATGCAGTCGTACCGGCGGTTTGTTCCCTCCGGTGGGGCGTTGTATCCAAACGAATTATATATGTATCTGAAAATGGAGGATTTGCCTGCCGGGGTGTACCATTATGATGTGGCACATCACCGCTTGGTATTGTTGCGCGAAGGCGATTTCGATTCATATCTAGCCCGGGCTCTTGGCAATCAATGTGATGTGTCGGCTTGTTTTGGTACGGTTTTTGTGTCGACCATGTTTTGGAAAAATTTCTTTAAATACAATAGCTTTGCCTACCGTCTGCAAGGGCTGGATGCTGGCGTGCTGATCGGGCAGTTGCTGGAAGTGGCGAAACGGTTTGGCTTCGCATCGGGGGTGTGCTTCCAGTTTCTTGATCGGGCCGTTAACCATCTGCTCGGGCTGTCTGAACAGGAGGAGAGCGTGTATGCGGTTATTCCGCTGTCGGTGGAGCCTGCGATCGCTTGGTTTGCTAACGGGAATGGTGGAGCCGGGGATGTCTCCGCCACTGAATTGTGCCGGGAGTTGACAGAGGTTCATCATGATCATCACGTCCGGTCGCTGAGGATCAAGGAGTATCCGATGCTGATCAAGATGAACGAATCGTCCATGCTGGAATCATTGGGATCGTTTCGACAAATCGCAGGGGAGAAGAACGGGAACTGTGAGGGTCAGGCGGTGGCCCTGCCACACGTGAACCAGTTGTCGTATGATCTGGCGTCGGTCTGCCGAAAGCGGCATTCACCGGGGATGGATTTCGTTTTGGGCAAGGTAAGCCAACTGCAACTGGCCACTCTGCTCAAAGAGGCGACGGCTTCCTTCTCGTATCGAAATGATTTGGATGGAGCACAAGAGAAGCCCGAGTCCCGTGTCTCACTGTATGGCTGTTTGTATGGCGTTGAAGGCATTCCGGATGGTGCTTACCACTATGACAGCGCTGCTCATGCATTGCGGAGGGTACGTCTCGGAGATCATCGGCTCTGGTTGCAAGAGGGAATGTCTTTGCACAATGTCAATCTGTTCCAAGTGCCGCTCTGCCTGCATGTGGCAGGGGATCGGGATCACCTCAAAACGGCACTGGGGTACAGAGGATATCGCATCCAACAGATGGAAGCGGGTATGCTCGTGCAGCGTTTACTGCTGGCGGCGTCTGCCATCGGGATGGGGGGGCACCCGCTCCTTGGATTTGAAGCGAGCTTGTGTGATGAGATCTACCAGTTGGCTTCGCAAGGAAAAACCAGCTTGATCCAAATCCCGGTCGGTCCCTATCGTCTTGGCTCCCGATTGGTGGGAAGTGTGCATGGCTAGGGGTGCAAATCAATGAGTGACCAATATCCTTAACACAGTCGAACCTTTGACTCCCTTTTTGAAAATGAAGTTGGTGTCTTGTAGGTAATATATCCTTCTCATCCATAAATGGGCAGTAACTTTTTAACTTGCGGAATGGCTACACGTACATCCCAGCCAGAAAAGAATTGCAATAAATCCTTCACATGTTCAAGAAAACATCATATATCTGCATCTTGGTGAATACGAAAGCGCTATTCTTTCTATTGGAATATAGGAAAGGATAGCGTTTTGTAGTGAATTTCCGATTCAACATGAGTCGCTGGAAGTGACGAGCAGCATCGCCAGTTTGATCAAGGAGCGCTCATTCCGCTCGCCCCACCACACGGTATCCACCGCGGGCTTGGTCGGAGGCGGAACCGTGCTCTAGCCGGGGGAAGTGAGCCTGGACCATCGCGTCGTGGGGTAATTGGACAAGTTGCCAGTTTCCCATATTTAGAAGGTTGGGAAGTCACCTTGGGCCGGGCGCGCGCCGTGCTGACTTTTCCCGCCGAGCTGATGCTGGTGGCTTCGATGAATCCCTGTCCGTGCGTGTAGTAACTTTGGAGAATAGGAACTCTGCAATCACTGAAGCTTCCTGCCTTCCTCGCTCGTTTATTTTGGTGTCTACTATAATCTTTCTAACCAGAGAGGTTACAATCTCCTGTGGAGAAAATTGTTGGGGTTGTGAAGCAGGCGGTGAATGAGGAGAGTAGAGAGGTATTGATTAAAATGATTGATTAGAATAATAAAGGATTTGAAAGTGGCATTTTTGATTAAAAAGGGCTTTCGGTATTATACCGAAGGCCTATTTATTGGAATTTATTTAGGGTGGAGTAGCGAGCATCTAGGTCTTTTAATTCGTTTTTGTTCTCCTCATTATCAAGGATGTGTTGAAACTCTTTTACACTCTGAACATCACTGTAATCCGCTGTTTCAATAGTGTTCAATAGTCGATAAGCGCGGCTTTTCGCATGAGCAAATTTTAATAATTTGGAAACATAAATCTCTTTTTGCCAAAACCCTGAGGGAAAATCGAACAGGGAAAACAAGAAGCTCTGCTTAGAGAAATAGGTGAAAGAGTTAGGGTACAGAATTTAGGTTGAACTACTTGTTCTTATCTGTATACAAACGTAATAGCTTTTCAGTTGAAGGAAATGCAAGTTTATTCCAAGGGATATCATCAAAATAGAAAAAACAACCTTTTTTACTTTCAATGTTAACAATCACTTCTTCATTATCAGCAATCGCTTCGTAGATCAATTGGATAAGTCCATCTTCAGGAGAAGAGAATGTACTGATAATTTCATGAACTTCTACAGAAAGGCCTGTTTCTTCTTTTACCTCATTTTTTATTGTTTCAAAAAGATCATGTCCACGTTCAACATGTCCTCCTGGAAATGCCCATAAGCCTTTCCCAGGCTCTTCGTCTCTTTGAAGAAGTAATACTTTGTTTTTTTCTCTATTTAAAACCACTGCCACTACTACCAGCTTTGGATCTAAGTAGAAGACAAATTGACAATTATGACAAAGTAGTTGAGGTTGGTTGGGAATATGTAAGTCTTCTAATGAAAAATGGTGCCCGCATCTACGTTTGCAATTCAAATTGGATTGGAACTTTTAGCGGTTGAGAGAGGTGACTCCGTCTTAAACAATTTTCTGTATAATCGAACACATGATGCCCCTTTTTTTAAGGCTTCAAACAAATCTGAAGGGTCATCCGAAACAGTTACAATCACGATTTTGACATATGGAAAACGCTCTTTAATAATCCCTGTTGCTTGAAGACCATTCAGTATGGGCATGTTAATATCCATCAAAATAACATCAGGCATGGTTTGTTCAGTCAGTTGAATCACTTCTTGTCCATTTGTAGCTTCTCCTACGATTTCAAAAGCTGGATCACTCTCTATAATCATTCGCATCGCTTTGCGAGCATGTTCGTGATCATCTCCGATCACAAGTCGATACGGAACATTCATTTAACTGTCTCCTTTGCGAATGACTAACTTCGTTTTCCCTTGCTGTCGTGAAAAAGATAAAGTCGCTTTCATTTCACTCATTCGTTCCTGCATAATTCTCAGCCCAAAGCGATGAGGTTGTTGAAACGGATTTCCAGCATATCCTTGGCCATTATCTTCGACTTCCAAAACCCAGCCGCATTCAGTAGGACGAAGTATAATGGCGACTTGTGTGGCATGGGCGTGTTTTTGGATATTTGTTAATGCTTCCCGGATGCAAGCAAACAGTTCAATTTTTTCTTTGGCTGTCAGCTCAGTTTCTTCCAATTCCAAGTGTAGAGCTACTGAAACTCCAGTATCTAAACGAAACTGCTCCACCAACTCTTGGACACGAACCTTCCACTCCATAGTTGGAGTGGGAGCAGGGGTACTTTTTAGATTGGAAATCGAGTGACGAACATATTCATGAATTTGCCGTAAACTTTTATCTAACTCTTCCCATTCCTGATCACTTGGTTGCTTCTGTTTCATTTGGTTGACTTGGACTGAACATAAGAACAAAGATTGGGCAATTCCATCATGTAGCTCACGGGCAATCCGTTCTCGCTCTTGTAATACTGCTTTCTCTGCTCGCTCTTTTTTCAGTTGCTCTTGTAGCTGTTCGTATCTCCTAAACAATCGAACGAGAAGTGTCATGGTAACAAAGAAGACAATAACAGGTGATAACCAGTTTCCAAGCTCCATGGAAATATAAGAAAGTAGAAATTCGTGACGCACATATTCCCATAGTCCAATGACAATGGTGGGAATGATGAGAATCAACCATTTAATTTGTTTATCAGACATGTCTATCACTCCTTGTGTATAGATGTCTACGAAGTGAGAAAGCCGATTTCTAACCCACAGAGGCTAGAATTCGGCTTCTTTTATTCTTTTATGATGAAGGAATCGACTGGATCTCTTGAACCATGTGATCATATTCCGGCTTAATTCCATCAAATTCCTTTGCAATTTTTCCGGATGCATCGATGTCGTAAAAGCTTCTTCCGTGCTTAACACCCTTTTTCATCTTGGTCAGTTCTTGTCCAAAATTATTCTTGGCCAACTCTTGGATTTGCTGAAAAGAGTAACCAGTTAGATAATGAGAGGCTTGAAGATCAACTGAGTATTTCTTAGCAAAGTCCTTCAACACTGCTGGAATTACATCCAACTAAAGCAACAAAAGAACAAGACATCAAGAGCAGGAAACTTCTCTGCTACTTTTTCATTGTTCTTCTCTCCAAACTGGTTTTGTTATGTTCCACAATCAAGTGTAACAAGACTTGGACTTTCAAACGATCGAGCTATGAAGTGTGTCATTTTATGAACAGTACTCATCAAAAAGAGACTCTTGAATAGAGTCCCGGTGAAATAAAAGGAAGGTATATATCTTGGGTTCCCACAGCCATATCAAAATCTGAATTTATTCTCTGTGAGTCGTGAGTAAAAAAGTTTTCCGTAGTGTGGTTGATCGTGTTATTTCCAACGAATGTGGGTCTCTTTAACTCTATATCAAAACCGGTATCTTCTCCATAGCTCAATAGAGCCATTTTCTCTTGACTCACATTTTGATGCAAAAGGGCTATTGGATACTCTTTTGCTTTTCTATTGGGTAAAAGTAGATTTTATCATTCAACCTGAAAAATGAACGAGGTTTAGAAATGAATTTTCAAACAGAACGAAACGAAAAACGAGCTTTATGGTTTATTACGTTATCGAGCCTTTTGATGTTACTTGGACTGTTGGTTCTCTACCAATATCCAAAGGGTGTTCATGCTTTTTTTACAAGGTGAGTCACTAATCGAAACAGCTTCCCTTATGCAGTTCACAATTTAGACATAAACAATAGCCCTTTAGAGTCATGGCTTTTCTCCTATTAGATTCTATACTCACATAGGGAAATATTAATTCGACAAAGGAGGGAAACTCACTCATGGCTACATCAGCTCAAACAGTGCAAGATCATCCATCGAATCCAAAAGAAGAGCAAGGGAAAGTGAAACAATTATATAGTGCGATTTGGCGTTGGCACTTTTATGCAGGGATCATCTTTGCACCATTTATCGTCATGTTGTCGATTACAGGAGCGATTTATCTATTTAAGACACAAATAGAAAACTGGATGTACCAAGATTTTTACTATATCCAAGCTGGACAACAGAAAGTTCAACCGTCTGCACAGTTGGCAGAAGTGAAGAAGGCTTATCCAAAGGGAACTATTACTAGCTATCAACCTAGCTTTGAAGCAAATCGAACCTCACAAGTAGGCGTTCAAAACAGTAAACAATCTTTTACTGTTTTTGTGAATCCTTATGATGGCAAGATTGTGGGACAACTAAACGATGAAGATCGTTTGATGGGTAAAATTGAGAAACTTCACGGAGAACTCATGGTGGGAACGGTTGGGGACCGCTTGGTTGAACTCGCTGCTTGTTGGGCAATTATTCTTCTTATTACAGGTATTTATCTCTGGTGGCCACGCGAACGAAAAGCATTGTATGGAATCCTGATCCCTCGTCTATCCAAAGGAAAACGCTTGTTTTGGAGAGACATGCACGCCGTAACAGCCTTTTGGTTATCTGCATTTGTAGCTTTACTCATTATTACAGGCTTACCTTGGTCAGGTTTGATGGGAGATATGATTAATCGAGTTGCTACTGCTACTCATACAGGGTATCCTCCTTTCCTGTGGGGAGCCAAGCCTGAGTCCACGATTCCAACAAAAGATGTTGCCAAAGTAGCATGGGCAGCAGAACAATTACCTGTTCCAAGTTCATCTTCTGGAATTCAACCGATTTCAGTAGAACAAGTGATGAAAATTACGGAAGAGAAGAAAGTTTATCCAGGTTATAACATCAACTTCCCTGAAGGAGAAAAAGGAGTATATACCGTTTCTGTCTACCCAGATCAACCAGAAAATCAAGCCACTATCCATATCGATCAATACAGCGGAAAAGTGCTGGCAGACTTACGCTTTAAAGATTATGGTCCTTTAGCAAAAGTGATTTCCATTGGTATTGCGTTACATGAAGGACATTACTTTGGGTTTTTCAACCAAATTCTAGGACTCGTCACATGCTTGGGATTAATTGCTGTTGCCGGAAGTGGGCTTGTGATGTGGTGGAAACGGAGACCTCAAGGGAAATTAGGTGCTCCATCTCTACCGAAAAACTTTAAAATGATGAGATGGGTAGCAATCATTATTATTGCTCTTGGTGTGTTGTTTCCGCTCGTCGGTGTCTCTCTAATCATTGCGCTTTTGTTGGACTTTCTTGTCGTCAGAAAGATTCCAAAGGTGAAACAGTGGGTAGGGTAATGGAAGTGAAAAGCATCAGACACACTCCAAATAAAACTAAAAATCCCTATTTATTGATGAACCCTCTTGCGTTATTTGCGGAATGGATTTATATTAGAACCTGATTTCATTCATGATTATCGCAAATGGTGGTTAAATTGATCGATACGATACTTGAACCGCACGGAGAAGTGGATCCTGAAGAGATTCAGGAGAATATCAGGCAATGCATCTGTCTGGAGCTGCTCGTCGCTTTTTTGGAAAAAGACAAGCCGCTGACCAAACCGATGCACACCGGATGGATTTTTGCGCAATTTATGGATGCGGTCATCCAAATGATCCGGGATGACCTCACAGCCATGAGAGAGGATTTGCAGGCCAACGGCGCGGAAATTCTGTCCGTAACGCAGGACACGCTCGGCCGCAGCGTCAAATTTGTGGTCGGCGGCCAAGTTTATGAACAGCGTTATCTTAACGAGTCTATCCGTGTGGAATGCGACGAATTGCTTCGGATGATTCTGGGACTGAAATGACGCCGGTAAGGATCTGCAAGGTATCTTGTCATCAAAAAAAAGCCCGTTACCGGTTGGGGAATGGACTGTCGACGATTTGTCAGCACTCTCAACGAGTCATATCTGGCTCGTTTTTTATTTTGTCCATTTCCACCGATTACCTATTGACTTAATATAATATTGTAGACATATAATTTAAAATTGTCAGACTAAAAACTATTTGTTCAACTTTTTGTGGAAGTGGATATCTACACTAAAGAGCCGTAAAGGCTCACCGACCATGGAATATGTAGTGGACTTGTCTTGTGGGATAGCCTTAGCTCTTTTGTTGGATCAGGTGGTAGCCAGTGCGGAGATACAGGGGTTGCTACACATGCCCATCAAGTTAAGGAAAAAGAGTTAACATGAAGAAGGTTATGGAAGAAAAAGGTTTTTTGTAATATGATGAACAATTATTTTCCTCCTGTATGAGGAGAATCCGAGTTCTTTTTAATTTCCAACCCCATATACTGTAGTGAAAAAAGATGGATATAAAGCGTTGGTAAATTTACTAGCAAGCGCTTTATATACTTAAAAAAGAATACCAAAAAAAGAACCCTGTGCAAGTTGCAAAGGGTGCTCATATTGTAAGCATCCGCCACCATCGCGTATAAGCAAAGAATAGATACTCACCTAGGGAAACATAGGTAAGTATCTTATTGTTGATGCCACTTTAATTAAACGGAGGAATCGGCGTGGGATACTTTGTTAGTGTAGAACCAGGCGTAAGTATATATGTGGAAGATATAAACCCCGGTGGCAGCAAGACCATAGTGTTTTTACATGGTTGGCCGTTAAGCCATAAACAGTTTGAGTATCAGTTTGATGTTCTTCCCACAATGGGATACCGCTGTATAGGAATTGACTGGAGAGGGTTCGGTAAGTCGGATAAACCAATGAGTGGCTACAATTATGACCGATTGGCAGATGACATACGCACTGTAGTTGGTGCACTTCAATTAGACAACTTCACACTCGTGGGTCACTCCACAGGTGGAGCGATTGCGATTCATTATATGGCCCGTTACAATGGTTACGGAGTATCCAAACTTGTCCTTGTAGACGCTGCGGCTCCCATAGGCTTTACAAAAGAAACTGCTAATAAACTCCTTACTGAAGCATTAAATGACCGACCTAAGATGATGCGGGGAATCATAGACACCTTTTTCTTTCAGTATATAACCGGCCCATTCTCAGACTGGTTTTTTCAATTGGGATTACAAGCAGCAGGTTGGTCAACCGCGGCAATCATCATTTTACTAAGAGATGAGAAGCTTGATGCTGATCTGCAAAAAATATTTGTCCCTACTTTAATCATTCACGGCATTCACGACCAAGTGATTCCATTTGCACAAGCTCGGGAACTAAATCAAAAAATAAGAAATTCACAGCTTGTCCCGTTTCAATACAGCGGTCATGGCGCTTTCTGGGAAGAACGTAACAAGTTTAACCAGCTATTGATACAATTTATTGGCTGATCGTTCTCTTTAGCTACAAAAATAAAACAGCCCCAGAATTTTCACTTCTGAGGCTGTTTTATTTTTGTCCGAGGGGTATAGGTACCCCTTGTTATTGTTTGAGGTTTCAGGGCCAGTGCCCAACCCTTTCAGAGCAAACAATCAATGGTGATATATATGATGTGAATATCATCATGTAAAAAGAGCGATCAAGAAATGTTTGCCGTGATGCTTAGCAATAGAGAAGATGTCTTACTATTTGCAGAAACATTACAAATCGCATCCGAGAGTCTAAAAAGGGAAATCAAGAAAGAGAAAATGATTCGGTTTTGATGACATTTTAGATACAGATAGTTCAATTGATGTTCCTTTCATCATTTAAAGTGAGGTAGGATATCCCTTTTAGGGATAGGCGATATGTGGGTGAACTAGCACCAAGGAATTCTTTTAAAAAAAACAGGTGAAAGGGACTTATAAAACACCTTTCTCTTGCGCTTTTTTAGCTGCTTTTAAGCGGTCATGAACATCTAATTTAGAGTAGATACTGGAGATATAATTTTTTACGGTTCCTTCAGAGAGAAATAATTTCTCGGCGATTTCTTTATTATGAAGTCCGTCAGCCAAGCATTGTAAAACCTCTACCTCTCGTTCGGTTAGACCGAATTTGGTACGCTCTTTCTTGGGGATGTTTGTTTCGGGTGTAAGGGAGTTCATATTAATCTGTGATACCAGTAGTTTTGCGATATCTTGTGGAATCAGAGTTTCTCCTTTCCAAACCAAACGAATCCCTGCCGCCAAATCTTTCGGATGAATCGCTTTTAATAGATATCCTTCTGCTCCTATGCTTAATGCATCGACTACATATTGAACTTCTTGAAATGTAGTTAAAATGATGACTCGAATGTGTGGCCATTGCTGTTTAATGCGTTTGGTTGCCTCTACACCGTTCATGACGGGCATATGAATATCCATTAAGACGACATCAGGCTGTTCCGATGCACAAAGCTCCACGGCAATTTCTCCATTTTCAGCAAGGCCAACCACTTCAATATCCGGTTCCATATTTAATACGATCGATAAACTTTCCCTGATTAACTCTTGATCATCTACTAGTAGTAGTCGCATGTTCATTTTCACCTCCGATTGGTAGGGAACAAATGATTGTCATTCCTTTTCCCGGTTCTGCTTGTACCTGAAGCTCTCCGTTAAGAGATCGTAATCGTTCTTTCATCGTAGTTAATCCAAATCCATATTTGATTACCTCTGCACCCACTCCATCATCTGAGACGGTTAATAGAATCCGCTGTGGTAAAAACTGCAATTTCACCTGAATCATCATTGCTTGACCATGCCGCTTCGCATTGGTCAATGATTCCTGAAGGCAGCGTATCAACGTCCAACGGATGGGTTTGGAGACTTCGTATTCTTTTCCTTTGATCTCAATTCGCGTTTGCGCTCCCGTATGGAGTGAAAATTCATTGGCTAACAAAGTCATCTGGATCGACAGGGAAGAAGTTTTTTCATCTGCGATTTGATGAATGTTTTGCCGTACTTCTTCTAAACCCTTTCGCATTACCTCTCGTAAAACATCTAGCTTTTCTTTTGCTTTTTCGGGAGAGGATTCGATCAAATAGGATACGGCATCCATACCCATGATGACAGAGGTGAATGTATGACCAACGGTATCATGAAGTTCACTCGCCATTCGGTTTCGCTCTTCAACAATCGCCATTTTCTCAATTTGCTTTGTATATTGGACAAGCGCTTTGTTTTTCTCTTGGATCAGTCGATACTGTTCTTCATTTTCTAGTAACAATTTTTTTGTTTGTTGCTCAGAGTCGATCATGCGATGGAAAACGTAAGAATATCCGAAAGTGATGAAGCAGTAGATTCCAAAAAAAGAAGTATGCATATAAATTGACTTCTTTCTGATACCAGCCAATGATAATAATGAATAGAAGCAACAAGGATAGGCTCCATGTCACATTTCTTTTCGGTCCGATAAAGCCGAGTTGCAAACAATATAATGGAAGTAAGTGTGAGAATCGTAGGTCGATTGTAAAACAAAAGATCAGTAAGGTGATGATTACCAGTATCTCGACCCAATACGCGTACATGTGATGAACAATCTTGGGGTTCCAGAAAATGTGTGAAATAAAGAAAGAAAATATGAGCCAACCCAGTGTAAATCCATAGGGGAGACCTGTTAATGAAAGCCAATAGGGATATCCTTTCAGAGGAATCAATGTTCCTGGATCAGTATGCATTGATAAATAAAAATAAAGATAAAATAAAGTGCGCATAGAAACAGTCATCCAATCAAACCAATGCCACTCTCTTCTTATTCCATCCATTAAGATCCCTCCTTCACTTGAATCCCTACACACATTATCACATTTCTTTTCTTCTATTATAAGTGAATCAGGTCATAAATAAATTATGACTAGGGCGTGTCTGGTGAATGATTAATTGAGCCACATGATCAAGGAAATCAAGGTAATGGCAGCACAAAAATAAACCGCCCGTTTTTCATAAC
>NZ_JBHTBW010000007.1:0-30562 GCF_042665195.1 Laceyella putida | reverse complement strand
TTCACTTGATACATTTCCTGCTGTACTAACGAAGAAAGAACGTGTCCAAAGACTTACCAGATGGGGCAAGTGCTTAAATTCTTATCTCAGTCTTCTTGAAGTCACTCCTTTTACTTTTGCCATGATATCCGATGGTGAATGAGTGAGAAGACCGTTCAAGAACAAATGACAATGATCAGGCATGACTTCCACAGCAACAATCACCCATTCATTCTCTTCACAAATTTCGGTCACCAGACCTTGAATCGCTCTTCTACTCGATTCACCAGTACTTTTTTTCGATAGCGCGGACAGAAAACAAAATGATAGTTGATTAAAGAGATCGTTGTTCTTCTGTAGTCTTGTTCCATATCCAGATCCTAACCATTCGATGCACAAACTGCAACATCAAAAGAAAAAAAATAGTTGCTCTAAGCATCCCCTTTATGGGGATACCGAGCAACGCCGTCTTTCATCCCACGATTGAAACCGTGGGCTTTCAGACAGCATAAAATCTGTAAAAGGGAAACTTTTCTAAACCACTCCCGTTGACTTCATCTTTTTCAAAGTAATTATGACACTCGTTCCTTTTTCTCTGTCGCTTTCTATATCCACAGTACCTTCATGTGCCTCAACCAACTTTTTCACTATGGTTAAACCTATGCCACTACCACCTAATTTTAAATTGCGTGATTTATCAACACGATAAAATCGTTCAAATACCTTTGGTATTTCTGATGTGGGAATTCCGATACCTGTATCTTTCACAATGATAATAACTTTTTCACCTTCTTCTTTTACATCAACAATGACTTTTCCGCCTGATGGAGTAAATTTCAAGGCATTAGATAACAGGTTGATCAATATTTGAATCATCCGATTCCGATCGACGAATATAGGTATCTTTGCTGTAGCAAAATTCAACAATTCAACATCCTTTGTTATAAATGCGGTTTCCATTGTTTTTACACTTTGTTCAACAATTTCACTTAAGCATTCTTCTTTTTTCTTTAGTTTAAATCCAGGAGATTCTACGTTAGTTAATTGTTCTAAGTCCCCCACCAAATGAATTAATCGCTCTAATTCTTCATAGCAAGACCTTATTCGTTCGGGAGTCGGTTCCCAGATTCCGTCTTCGAAAGCTTCCATATGACTCTTTAAGGTGGCTAAAGGAGTCCTTAACTCGTGAGCGATATCCGAGGTTAAATTTCGCCTCAAAGATTCCTGTTTTTTCAATTCATCCGTCAAATGGTTTAGCGCTTGACCCAAATCGGATAATTCATCTTTGCCAGCCATTTTAATGCGAATCTCCAAATTCCCTTGGGTTATTTTTTCCGCTACTCTTCTCATTTCAATTAATGGGGATGTAATCTTTTTGGCTACATAAAAACTAATCGCCATGGCCAAGCATATCGTACCAATCGCAGTCCATATAATCGATTGAATCAAGGCCTGTTCAAAATGGTGACTTAAATTGATGACTTGAGGGTTAGGCAAAGGAATCTCTTTAAGAAAAAGGGATAGATGATAATGCATTCCGATGATAAAAATAACAGTGGATAAACTGATCATCCCGGACGCTACACAAATAAAAGCCCATGCCAATCGTCTTTTCATGCTTATACAGTCCTTCCATCAAACCGATAACCAAATCCATAAACAGTGATGATATACTGTGGCTTTTTAGGATTCGTTTCAATCTTTTGTCTCAGATTTTTAATGTGTTGATCGATCGTACGGTCATCTCCCATATAGCTTATACCGAAAGCTCTCTCAATTAACTCCTCACGGGAAAAGGAACGGTCGGGATGACGGGCAAAAACCAATAATAACTTAAACTCAGCAGGCGTAAGAGAAATAACCTCGCCATTTTTTAATACTTCCTGTTTAGCCGTATCTATAATTAATTCTCCATCCTTATAAGAAACACGAGATGCCAATAAATCCTGACTTGAACGGCGCAAGATGGCTTTAATGCGGGCCACTACTTCCCGAGGGCTAAAAGGCTTAATCACATAATCATCCGCGCCTAACGCCAATCCCTTAATCCTGTCTCCTTCTGACACTTTAGCCGTTAACATCAATATAGGAACAGGTGATTGTTCACGAATTCGCTGGCATATCGTTTCACCCGAAACATCCGGCAACATAAGGTCAAGGATCACAAAGTCCGGAGATTCTTTATTAAATATATTGTTCCATTAGCGGCCTCTAAAGGCACATAGCCTTCTTTCTTAAGGTAGGAAACTAACACTTCGCGTATTTTTTCTTCATCATCAACAATCAATATTTTTCTCATCAGTATTTCCCATCCTTTTTTCCCTTGACATTGCTCAGAGTCCCTTAGAGTTTAAAAGTAATTCAACAATATGGTCCACCCAGAAAAAAGAAGAAGACATAGGAATATACCTATGCCATTCATTGAGCTTAATCCGTTATGGTTACAAGAAAATATACTTAAAAGTCGGCAGGGTTTAAGAGAAAAAAGCAATATTCTTTTCTATTCGATTAACTTCAGTTATGACCGCCGCCATGACCGCCACCGCTCTCGGATGTGATTTCAAGCATTTGATCAATCATCCCTTGAGTCGTGAAAGGGATCGCCTTTTCGGAGCCTATCACATAACCATGGTTATAGGGACCCACAGTGGGATCGTCTTTGAACTTTGGTTGCATACCCATTAAATATTCATGTAATTTTCCTGAAAGCTCCTCGCCATCCAATAGTAACATCGGGGCATGCTTTCCTAAATGGGCAAAGGCAGCTGTCGGAATAGCGGCGTCTATATTTTTGACCCGATTAAATGTAAATCCATGACCCGGTTCGGTTACACCCCAACCAAATCCGGTTGCTTGGTCTTTATATTGAACAAAAGCAATCGCATTTTCTTCTGGATTTGCACCACTGATGCGAATCACTTTTCCGTATTGTTTCAGTTGCTCCTCAACTGATTTGGATACGACTTGTTCTGGTCCTAAAATGTAGATATTGGCTTTGCCGCCTCTTTGTTTTAACGCATCTACTGTTGCGTTAGGGAGACTATCTTTCCTTACATATAGCAGAGGTTCCGGCATATGGGCAATCCAGTTGGCAGAGGGCAACGTGTATTCTGGTGCATCTAATGAACCGACAATGACTCCCGCTGGGAAGTTACCACCGCTTGCTTTAGCATAATAAGCATCCAGTTTGTTGGCCATTTGTGTCGGTTCGTTGCCGGTGATGTTATCCACCTTAAAACCTTTAGCCTCTAACTGTTGCTTTACCTTTGAAGAGAAATTCCCTATCAGTATCACCTGTATTCCGTTATTCGATGGGCTTCCCATCGGATTCAATCTTTGAATTTCCTTTAAAGTGATATCTGGGACGTTATCCTTCTCGGCATAGAGCAGCGGACCATTGTTGGGATGATGGATAAGGGTCACGGAAGGCAAGTTGACTTTCCAGTCTCCTTTTAATCCCAAAAGAACGGTGCCGGGTCGATTTTGATCCGTGGTAGCCGGCCAGACAATTTGTGATGTTTCCACAGCAACTTTGATAGGGTCATCTTGATTAATTCTTGTTACATTTTTAGTGTTTAAAGTAATTCTATTTTGAGTTGCTCCTTGATCAGATGTATTGTTATTACCATGTCCCATCTTACTGTGATCCATGCCCTGCATATTGGATTGATCAGTATTGCTCGTATGATTGCAAGCTGTTAATGCGATTGCTAAAACCATAAGCAAGCTAATAGATAAGAGAGTGAGTCGCTTCATCTAACAAATCCCCCTGGTAAAATCATTTCCATTTGTGCGTTTGTCTGAAAACATTTTAAGACAAAAATATGAGATTCTTATGAAGTTAGACTCAGTAAGACCAAATTTGCTCCATTGCATTCCTGCTCGAAAAAATGCAAACGCTTTTATCAACGCTCAAAAACATGCATGAACGTTCATTGTTTAGAGTATTGTAACATTGTAAGATAAAGGAATTCACTATACTCGAACCGAAAGGATTACATAAAAATAATCGGCCTAAGGAGAGGTCTACATGTCGGCTTATCTTGTTTATCCCTGTTTAATCACTTTGTTGGGCATGGGAGGCTTTTTGATCGGGGCCAGCATTAGTTATTTTACAGATTTTTGCTGACTGAAAGCCCACGGTTTCAATCGTGGGATGAAAGTCGGCGTTGCCCGGTAATCCCTTTATGGGATTGCTAAGAGAAACAATTTTCAGTACAATCGAACGCATGAGCGGTACTCATCCCACTGGTAGTGGGTTTTGTTCCCTCTGTACGTCATGATATGGGGTTCCAGTGGCGAACCAATCTCTCCCACTGGGTAAAATCATGAGAGTGAGTGAAACGGAGCTAGAACGCCGGTAACAGGTGTTCCACCCATGTGGGTACATGCAACATGAGTTGTAGAACTGCATGGGACGGGCTGATGAGACAGCCCTGAACTTGGGAGTTGCACGAAGCAGAAATGGATTGAGTGCGCTAACTACCCAAGAATCCCACAGCTTCAGCCGTGTGGAGTCTCAAACGCGTATCCCGATTTTAACGCAAGAAGCGATTTATGCAATTTCTTCGGGATTAATATCTGGCATTGTTATATTTGAACTGGTCCCAGAAGCTTGGAAACGGTATGAGGTCCCTTCTCTACTAACAGGTATCATTATCGGAATCGTACTGATCAGCGCTTTAGAATCATTCTTTTCACGCCTTATCATTTTTACTACTCATAAGCACCTGCAATTAATGAATTCCATTATACTCATTGGCATTGGCATTAGTTTGCATAATCTTCCCTTGGGGATCTCTCTAGGGGCCACTTTGTTTTTGGATTCGAGATTGGTCACATCATTAGTTGGCGCTTTGTTGATTCACCACATACCGGAAGGATTGGCTTTACTCACACCATTAATAGCAAACGGAACCCGTTTCATCCCCATTGTAACTATCACTTTCCTACTATCCCTATCTCTAGGAGTAGGTAGCGCGATCGGCATGCTCACAGGTTCCGCTTCCAGTTTCTATTATGGTGTTCTAATCGGCATAGCATTAACATTCATCGCTCACATTGGCCTAAATGAAATGGGAGCCAAAGCATTGCAAATGTTAAACACGACCCACTTTGCCATTTACACCCTCGCAGGTCTGTCCGTTTGCTATCTCTTGATATCATTTGTACATACACATTAACCGCCCGTTTCTCAAACACTCACATGTATAGTGTGGTTTGGTGAAATCATGAATACGAGGATTCCTGTTATGCTCACATAAATCCACTGGGGTATCGTCCAGAGGATTATCAGACACTCCACCAAAAGAAAATAGCATCCCTGTTAAAACGACAAAAGAAAACTATAATAAACCACTACAAAAAGAAACAAAAGGAATATGATACTGTAAAACTGTGCAAAGATGCGCAAACTCAACGTTGTTACCCGATTTTTAACTAGGGAAAGCCATTTGCGGGCCAGCCACATAAACGGTGGCACCAAGAACCCCTTTCAACTCTTCAATACATGCGTATATGTTCATACAAAATGTTAACATATACATTTGAATGACATTGTTGCAAAAAGGTGAACGCTTACATATCTACAAATTTACTTATCATGTTAATGAACTAAATGGTGCTCATGATGCTGAAACTCTTTCGTTTCAACCTGGATTGTCGTATGTTTTATAGCAAAATGACTTTCTATTTCTTGAATTGCTTGCTGGAGAACTGTTTGCGTATTTGCTTTTTCCTCCACCAACATATGGCAAGACAATGTATCCATTCCTGATGTGATGGTCCAAATATGCAAATCATGAACATTAATTACCCCTGGAATATTCTCAAGAACCTTTTTCACTTTATCGCGATCAATCGTAATAGGTGACCCTTCCATCAAAATATGTACAGAATGAACCACAACTCCCCATGCACTTTTTAAAATGAGGAGAGCCACGATCACACTGATGATCGGATCAGCGATATACCAAGAAAACGCCATCATGAACAAGCCAGCAAAAATGGCCCCAACCGAACCAAGCGCGTCTCCCAATACATGCAAGTAAGCGCTTCGCACATTCACATTCTCTTTTACATCCCCTCCCCTCATTAAAACCCCAGCGCTAAGGAGATTGGCTATCAAACCGATGGCGGCGATCATCATCATCGATCCACTAGCTACTTTCGGTGGATTGATAAATCTTTCTACCGCTTCCCAAATGATAAATCCAGCAACGACAAATAGAGTGACTCCATTAAAAAGAGCAGCCAAAATTTCGAAACGATAATAACCATAGGTTTTGCGGGGAGACGGCGGGCGGGCCGCAAACCACATGGCCAGCAAACTTAACGCCAAGGAGCTGACATCACTCAACATATGCCCGGAATCAGACAAAAGAGCTAAGCTGTTGGTCATTAGCCCCCCTATCAATTCAAGGAACATTATTGCCACAGTGATGATCAATGCAAAGGTTAAACTTTTTTTATTGGCGTCCCGCTGATGGTCATGAACATGGTGCCCATGCCCGTGATGATGGTGATGATGCATCGCATTTCCCCCTTTAATCATGTTCCACATGATGAATCGTTTGATGTAATAGTTTTACTACATGCTCGTCGTCACATGTGTAATAAATCGTACGCCCCTCTCTGCGCGCTTTAACTAAACGCAAAGAACGTAATAAGGAGAGTTGATGAGAGACGGCCGATTGGGATAGCCCCAATACTTCAGCAATATGACTCACCGAGCACTCCTCTTCAGACAACAAGAATAATAAGCGAATACGGGTAGGATCAGCCAACGCCTTAAAAATGAGACTGGCCTCTTCTACAGTATCTTCCGACAAAAAAACGTGTTTATCTTTTTTCACTTTTTCATCTCCTGCTTTCCATGTTATTATCTTATATGAGCAATTATTCATTTATCATATTAGTTCATCTCTTGATTACATTCAACAACTATATATTCAAATATTGATTTAACCATTTAATCGTTGAATCCTACAATTTAAATGAAGGGCATAAATTATAACTCATTAGGAGAGAAATGACGTGCAAAATGACAATGTCCAGATCTTATTCGCGCTCCATCTAAAAACAAAAGGAGTGGATTCATTTGGTTCAATCACCCAATAAAAAGGTCTTTCGTGTTGAAGGTTTCACTTGTGCCGGGTGTGCTGCCAAGTTTGAAGACAATGTGAAAAAGCTACCTGGAGTCATCGATGCCCAAGTCAATTTTGGGGCCTCCAAAATTACGATCTACGGGGATCCCACTATGAAAGCGCTAGAACAAGCCGGATCTCTTGAAAACCTTAAGCTTTATCCAGACAGCCTAAATGTTCAAATAGAAAAGAAACCTTTCTGGAAGCGCAAAGAATTGTTGCAAATACTCATTTCACTCGGTTTTTCCCTCCTTGGCTGGTATTTTGGAGAAAGCAGTAGTTCCGCCACCATTTCATACTTATTAGCTATGTTTGTATCCGGTTATGATTTATTTAAACGAGGAATCACAAACCTTATTCGGTTGCAATTCGACATGCACACACTCATGACGATCGCTGTTCTTGGCGCAGTTGCCATTGGAGAATGGGCCGAAGGTGCGACCGTGGTCATTTTGTTTGCGATTAGTGAAATGTTAGAAACTTATTCAATGGATAAAGCTCGACAGTCCATACGCTCATTGATGGATATCGCACCCCAGCAGGCTCTCATTCGGCGTGGAAACGATGAAAAGAGCATTCCCGTGGATGAAATCCAAATCGGTGACATCATGATTGTCAAACCTGGACAAAAGCTTGCCATGGATGGGATTGTTGTTAAAGGGACCACTACCATCAACCAAGCCCCGATCACAGGGGAATCAATTCCAGTGACCAAGTCTATGGGCGATGAAGTCTATGCCGGTACGCTAAACGAAGAAGGCGCATTGGAAGTGAAAGTAACCAAACGGGTTGAAGATACAACCATTGCAAAAATTATTCATTTGGTTGAAGAAGCTCAAGCAGAACGCGCCCCTTCCCAAGCTTTTGTTGATCGCTTTGCGAAGATTTACACTCCAGCCATCCTGATTGCAGGTTTATTTACTGCCGTCATTCCCCCTCTCGTATTTCAAGCGGACTGGAATGATTGGATTTATCGGGGGTTGGCGCTTTTGGTCGTCGGATGTCCATGCGCACTGGTGATTTCAACCCCTGTGTCCATTGTAACGGCAATCGGTAATGCGGCACGTAATGGTGTATTAATTAAAGGTGGAATTTACTTGGAAGAAGCAGGAACTCTCTCTGCCGTTGCTTTCGACAAAACTGGAACCTTAACCAAAGGAGTTCCAGTCGTAACAGATATGACAGCCTTTGTGAAAGACAAAGAAGACGAGTTCCTGGCGATTACAGCTGCCATTGAAAAAAACTCTCAGCATCCACTCGCTTCATCGATTATTCGAAAAGCCGAAGAAAAAAATTTGGATACTCAATCATTGGCCGTAGAAGAATTCACCTCCATTACAGGTAAAGGGGTACAGGCTAAGGTCCAAGGAACCCAGTATTATGTGGGAAGTCCAGCTTTATTCAATGAGTTGTTGCCAAATGGCTTATCTGAGGAGCAGGCTCACTTGATTCAAATGCTCCAGATCCAAGGCAAAACGGTAATGATCTTAGGAATCGATATTGAAGCGCTCGCCCTGATTGCTGTGGCTGACGAAGTTCGTGAAAGTAGTAAAGAAGTCATTCAACAACTTCATCAAATGGGCATTGATAAAACCGTCATGTTAACTGGAGATAACCAAGCAACCGCAAATGCCATTGGTCAGCGTTTAGAAGTTGGCGAGGTTCAAGCCGATCTTCTACCACATCAAAAGCTAGAGTTTATTAAGGAACTGCGATCAAATGGCTCCAAAGTGGCAATGGTCGGAGACGGAGTGAATGACGCCCCCGCTTTGGCCGCTGCTACCGTAGGCATCGCCATGGGTGGAGTCGGAACTGACACAGCTCTTGAAACGGCAGATATCACTTTAATGGGTGACGATTTAAGGAAATTGCCTTTTACCATTAAGTTGAGCCGCAAAGCCTTACGCATTATCAAACAAAACATCACCTTCTCCCTCATCATTAAAGCTGTAGCGTTGCTGCTTATCATCCCAGGCTGGCTTACGCTTTGGATGGCCGTCTTTGCCGATATGGGGGCAACGCTGTTAGTTACCTTAAATGGTTTGCTCCTCTTAAAAATAAAATCATGAAGTTAAGCTGGTCTTAAGCGATCGGCTATCAGATTGTTGCAAAAGGAGATACCCTTCCATGAATCATCAGCAAAGATACTGGATACGCAGACTGTTCTGTTGCTTGTGATAGGTTTAGCACCTTCGCGCTTTTTCAAAGCTTTATGTAAAAAGATAAAGAACAGTTGGAGGTCGGTGATTTTGCTCCCAATTTTCAAGTACAAACACTTGATGGCAAATTAAGCGACTATCGTGGCAAAGTCGTATTGCTTAATTTTTGGGCCACGTGGTTTGGACCTTGCCGCACCGAGATGCCCGGGCATTAGGTTGGTCGATCGTATTGGTGTTTACTATTGGCGGGCTAGCCATCCAGCCTCTTTATACCCCGTGGGCGGGTTTCTCGCCCATGCTGTCCATTTCTTAGCTGTATCCATCTGAACCGGAATATAGGTGGAGTTATCCTCTTATTAAAATTCAAGCAGATCATCAATCGAGTCACATACAAGGAATAGCCCATTTTTTATCAATAAACGCTTTTTCGTGAACACCAACACGATCGATCTTCATGATGCGTCATTTATCCAAAAAACTAGAAGTATCTGAATACTGACTATTATTCTCATATCCGTATTTAAAATAATCTATGGTTTCAAAATCCCCAGGCTGAAGTTGGGTTTTCTCGTTCGCAAGGATATAAAAAAGAAGCTACTGACAGCAAAAGCCAGTAGCTTCTTTCAACCGGTCGCCTGTCCTACACAGATTCATTCGCCATCCTGGAATGAAGGATCCGTTTGATCTGGTCCATCTGTTTCAGCGCATGTTCATACCCCAATTGCAGGCAGAGGCGCGATTTGTCAAAATCAAAGATGCCAATCGATTTGGCTTCAGGCTGCAACACCAGGTCGGCTCGTTGCGTCACATGCTTGATTTGGTGCGCCAAACCGATGCTCACTGCCCGCTTCAACACGGACAGGCCGGACGGGAAAGGTGACTCAACCGGTTCAACTGACACCATGTTGATGGCGATGACCCGCTCCGCTCCCATGGCCTGAAGCGTCGTGACAGGACAATTATCGACAAGCCCCCCATCGACAAGCACGCGATTCTCATATTCAACCGGCCTGAACAAGAGCGGAATCGAACAGCTCGACTGCACGGCTACGGCAATGGGGATATCCGTAATCACTTCCGAATCGGGGCAGGGATTCTCCAATGGCTGGGAAGAAAAGATCACTTTTTTCCCCGTTTTCAAATCCGTCGCCACCACGGCCACCGGCAGGCGAAGATCGCGCATGACCGCTTGCTTTGTCTTGCGGTCGACCCATTGATTCAGCCACTCCCCCTTAAACAAACCCGGAAGGGAGAAATCGCCGCTCAACAGTTTGCGCACGAGCTCTTTATAATCAAAGTCCAACACTTTCCGCGTCATCGAGGGTATGAACGACATCATTTCATCCACGGAAAACCCATAGCCATACAGCGCCGCCACCATGCCCCCCGAACTCGTCCCCGCAATGGCATGAATCTGAATACCCTGCTCTTCCAGCGCTTTCAACACCCCTATATGGGCGCAACCGGCAATGCCCCCTCCACTTAATGCCACTCCGATTTTTTCCATGCCGCCTGACCTCTCGCCTAAGTTAATAATTTCAGTATCTGCCTGGCGCATGGGGTGTATTCTTGTCAAAATCATCCGTCTTTTGCTTCAGCCCATCTTGAGCCGGTCATTATTCTTCCCGTTTCACGACCAAATGGAAAAATCCATCACTTAGCTCCTGATCTGCTTTGGTGCAATACATTACCATGCTATGCCACTGCAAAAGTTGGTGAAAAATAATGCCATCCAGTATGCCAATAACACCCATGCCAAAGAGAAATGCGCCCCAAAACTGTTTGCCCATCTTAACACTCCCAATCGACATTGTTGTCCATAGAAGGTTCCCTCAATCGACGACCCCCATAAAATATGCGGCCCACTTCACCGCGATTTGCGCTGGAGTGGGCTTGTTGATAATTCCCCATTACTCGATCCGCTTCTGATAGGCCACGGCGATCCGGGCCGCGACATGGGCATTGTTTTTCACCAATGCGATATTGGCTGTCAAGCTCTTGCCCGCGGTGAGTGCTTTGATTCGCTCCAATAGGAAGGGGGTCACCCGCTTCCCCGTGATTCCTTCTTGTTTGGCTTCATTCAAGGCCCGCTGAATGACCCTTTCCATTTCTCCCGCATCCAGGGCCGCGTCACGCGGGACAGGATTGGCGATAACCAGTCCCCCATCCAATCCCAGTTGCCATTTCGCATGCATCACCCGGGCGATCTCCTCCGGCGTGTCGATACGGTAATCGACTTGATATCCGCTTTCCCGCGCATAGAAGGAAGGGAACGCTTCGGTTTGATAACCGATGACAGGGACGCCTTGCGTTTCCAGGACTTCCAATGTCCGCCCAATGTCCAAGATTGACTTCACACCAGCGCTTACGACAGCCACATTGGTATGGGCCAACTCCATCAAATCGGCGGAGATGTCCATCGTCCGTTCCCCATCCCGATGCACCCCTCCAATCCCCCCGGTGGCAAATACGCGAATGCCCGCGCCCGCCGCGCATATCATGGTCGCCGCAACCGTGGTAGCTCCTATTTTCCCCATCGCCAAGACATAAGGCAGATCACGGCGGCTCACTTTTTCCACCTGTTTATGGGTAGCCAATTCCTGAAGTTCCTTTTCGGTTAGCCCGATTTTGATCCGGTGATCCATGATGGCGATTGTCGCCGGCACAGCCCCTTGATCACGAATGATCTGCTCCACTTCTTTCGCCATGAACAGATTGTGCGGATACGGCATGCCGTGCGAAATGATCGTGCTCTCCAAGGCGACGATGGGCCGCCCTTCCGATGCTGCCCTCTCCACTTCGGATGATAACTGCAACCATTCTCTCATGCGCTTTCCCCTTTTAACCCTTGCTGAATTCGCTCAAAGTTTAATTCTGTCGTCACATTATCGATCGTTTGCAATGCGAGCCGAGCGACGGCCAACCCAAACCGGGCCGATTCCAAACAGCCCGCCCCATGCAACCATCGAACCAAAACCCCCGCCACAAAGGCATCTCCCGCACCGGTTGTGTCGACTACCGTGACCGTCGATGCCGGCAAGTGGAGAAGTTCATCCGATGAGGCGCAAAGCACCCCCTCTTCGCCCAACGTGAGAAAGACATGACGCACCCCTTGCCCAACCAAGTCCGCCGCCACCGCTTTGGCATCGGCCAACGATAAAATAGATCGGCCCGCCAACGCCTCCGCTTCCTCGCGGTTGGCAAAGAGCATTTCCATCCCGGCCAGACACGCCTTCACTTTCGGCGCTTTCAGGGCGGATACCGGATTTACACAAACCGGAACCCGTTCCCGCCGGCACCGCTCGATCACGTAACGAAGCGTCTCTTCCGGGAGATTGGCATCGAGAAAAACCAAAGAAGCGCCACGAATCTCAGGCCAGTATGGCTCAATCCAAGCCACCGTCATCTCTTCATATATCACCATATCGGCAAACGAAACAACCAATTCGCCGCCCTGGTCAATCAGCGCTGTATAGGTTCCCGTCCGGGCCGTGGGACTGATATCGACAAGTTGAACATCCACGCCGGCCCGTTTCGTCCCCGCCATGACTCTTTCCCCCATCCGATCTTGTCCCACGCGGGAGAGAAGGGAGACGCAACCTCCCAAGCGAGCCACTGTTTCAGCCACATTGCGCGCCACCCCGCCGCATGTTTCCATAACCACGGCGGGATTGGAAGAGCCCAAAATGACTTTGGTTTGACTGACCGCTTTGCGATCCAAGTGGGCTCCACCGATACATAAGAGCAACGACTGGGCATTCTCTTGATTCACCAAGCCATCTCTCCTCTTTCTATTTGATCAACAACCATGCAGGGTAAAACGGGGTCATTTTTTTGCATTTTTATTTCTTTTCAGATATATTCAATTCTAGTTTAACAAAACTTACCTGGGTGAACCAGTTTTTTTACCCATCTCCCTCACACGGCTACACATCAAGTCCATCCATTTGCATGATTTTATTGGAATAAGCTCACATTACATAAAAAGTGCAAACGCGAGGCCACCCATGCTTATTCAACAAGTGGATTTGTTCCCTTTGTATTATCCCCTTGCGGAACCATACGGTGATGCCAACGGCTATAAAGGTTACCGCACCTGCTTTCTCATTCAGATACGCACCCAATCCGGCTTGGAAGGATGGGGAGAGTGTGTGGATTGGTTGCCCACTCTGGAAAAAGGGTTTCGGCAACGAATCATTCCTTTTTTGCTTGGGAAAAAGGCAACAGACCGAACGCACCTCATTTCCACCATTCAACGATGGCACAATCGGTCGGCCACAGCCGTCAGCATGGCTTTAACGGAAATCCTGGCCCGACACGCCAATTGTTCCGTATGCGATCTGTGGGGAGGCCGTTTGCGGAAGCATGTTCCCGTGTATGCCTCCTTTCAATCCTATACCGAGCGCCCCGATTGGATTTCCCATTCGCTCCAACAGGTAGACCAAATCATCTCAACCGGATTTACCGCCATCAAAGTGAAAGTGGGCGGCAAACCATTCCAAGAGGATCAACAACACATCTCCCGCATGCTGCGTTTGCTGGATGGACAAATCAAGCTTGCCATCGACGCGAATCAAAGTTATGATCCAGCCACCGCGCTCAAGTGGAATTCCCTATTTCGGCAATACGATCAATGGCTTTGGTTTGAAGAGCCTCTCCCGTTCAATCATTTAAGCGCCTACGCCTTTTTGCGATCCCGCTCCGACATCCCCGTCGCCGGCGGCGAAAACAAACAACAACCGTTGGATTTCCTCACCCTTATGCAGAAGGAATTGCTGGACATCATTCAACCGGATCCGATGCATTTGGGCGGAATCGAAGCTTATCGAGACACTCTGCAGCTGGCTCGCCACCATGGCGTCCGCGTCTCTCCCCATACCTACGATGGCTTTCTGGCACGCTGGTATGCGATCTTGGCACACTGTTGTTTGCCCGCCTGGAGCAAGATGGCCGGAGAAGAAATGGAGCCGGTGGAGTGGGATGTGATGACAAACCCATTCCAATCCCTGCTTTCCGTCCGGCCCGTCAATGGCTTGGTCACCATTCCCGAAGGAAGCGGCATTGGCGTGGAATGGGATCTGGAACGGCTCGAATCCCTCCTCTGGGATGGAACTCCCTATGCCTGACCGGGTCAACTCCAACCACACGAAAAGAGGTGAAAGATCATGAAACATGAAAACAACCCGTTTCCACGGATTGAAGCAGAAGAATTCCTGCATCCGGACATGGCCACGGAAGAAGATAGAGGCGAAGGCGCCACCGCTTTGATCTACAGTGAATCGTCATCAGATGAACCAAACTGGGATCTTCATGAAGAACGTTGATCCACTCCCGCTCATCCCCTTCCTGACAGAAGGGGATTTCTTGCTTTTCTTAACCGAACGTTGAATAAATCGGGTGGGTTACACCCTTTTGTATTAAAATTTCCTCTATTTAAATTAAGTATAATAATATTATTTACTTTTAGAAAATTATTTCTTATAATGATATCGAATCCCCTGAAGCAGGGATTGAAACCTTCCACTTGCTTTATTTCTATTTCTTAATTATCTCTCGTTTTTGAAAAACATCCCTTTCAGCAACTCCTTCTTTAGCGACACGGCAAGTTGATCTTGCACGATTCTAACCCCCGCTCATACAAAATGGACATGCATCCCCTTTGCAAGCAATCGAGTTCAGAAAATTTCTTCTATCATTCCGTCCCATTAAACACTTCTCTTTCTTTCCCCAACCTTTCGCAGCACAACAGTCATGTCATTCCTATCTCGTCCCGGCATCTGTTTATCCCGTCTCACGATCCCCAAATGGCAAGGAGGCATCCCTTTATGAGAACTCGTTTATTCGTCTGTTTCTCTATATTGTGCCTATTATCGCTCTCTTTCTTTCCTGCTCCTTCGATTGCGGCGACAGATAAACCCGAGTCATTGGCCCAACTCTTCACCAAAGCAGCCGCCGAATTCGATGTGCCCGTTGAAATTCTGCTCGCGATTGGTTATGCCGAAACAAGATGGATGGACCATCAAGGCGAGCCCAGCCAACTCAATGGGTATGGCATCATGCACTTGGCGGAAAACCCCCAAAATGACTCACTCGTCCAAGCCAGTCGGTTGTTGGGTGTCGACAAAGAAGTGTTAACCCGCGATATCGCATCAAACATTCGAGGCGCCGCGGCGGTGTTGCGGCAATTGGCAACAAAGCAGAACCAAGGGGACGTGCCGAAAAAATTGGCCGACTGGTATACCACCGTCGCCAGTTACAGCGGACTCTCCAGCAAGCAGACGCAAAAATGGTACGCGGATGACGTCTATCATTTCATCAACACCGGGGTTTCCCGCGTCATCAACGGCAAAGAGGTCAAACTGAAACCGACCCCCGTCACCCCGAATCGCGGTGAATACAACCGGATCGACCTACCTGTGGCCCAAGCCACCCCCGATTATCCCGGAGCGCGCTGGGTCGCGGCATCCAGCGCCAACTATACCACCGCCAACAGGGAATCCGACGGCAACGCGATTAATTATGTCATCATCCACACCACCCAAGGTTCTTATGCGGGGACCATCAGTTGGTTCCAAAACCCTTCCGCCCAGGTGAGCGCCCACTATGTCATCCGTTCCAGTGACGGAGAGGTTACCCAAATGGTGCAAAACAAAGATATCGCCTGGCATGCCGGCAACTGGGATTACAATGTTCATTCCGTGGGGATTGAGCATGAAGGCTACGTCAGTGATCCCGCTTGGTATACGGATGCGATGTACCGCGCTTCCGCCAATCTGACCCGCTGGTTGTGCGACACTTACGGCATTCCGAAAGACCGCAGCCATATCATTGGCCACAACCAAGTTCCCGGGGCCACCCATACCGATCCGGGACCCAACTGGGATTGGAACTATTACATGAGCTTGGTCAACCAAACAGGGGGCGGCACCGATGCGATCGTCGACAACACCACATCGGGTCGCTTCACCGCCAGCGGCAACTGGGCTGTCGGCACGACCAACGTCCAAAAATACGGAACGGATTACCGCTACGCCAACCCCGAAGCCGTCAGTGACGCCGCTTGGTTTAAAGTGAACATTCCCGCTTCCGGCAGTTATGATGTGTATGCCTGGTGGCCAGCGGGTTCCATCTACAACGACAGCACCCCCTATGTGATCAAAACATCATCCGGCAATCAGAGCGTGTATGTCTCCCAACGCTCCAGCGGGGGGATCTGGAACCATCTCGGCACCTTTAACCTGACTGCGGGTGATTCAAACGTCGTCGCCGTGTCCCGCTGGACCTCGGGCACCGGTTATGTCATAGCCGACGCGGTTAAAATCGTGAAAAGGTAAACCTCTTCTGATTCCGCATACAAAAAAGGATCGGCAAAGCTGCACATTTGCCGATCCTTCGTCCATTATTGAGGTTGGTCCAGCGCCGCCGCCTCCGCAGCTTGCCTTTCCACTGGCTCCACTGGCTTCGTCTCTTTTTTGAACAGGGGGGCGATATATTTTCTTACAAAAAAGCCCGCAAACAGTAGGATGACCACTGCTTTGATGAGAAACAGCAACAAGTCAGCTCCCAAAGGGATCAATAATTGATTCACATAATCTGGTTGGCCCATCGTCGGCATAGTCGAACACTCCCATATGTATGTAATAGAAAAGACTTTCACTCATTCTATCATAATTCGCAGTCCATATGACTGATTCGTCATAAAATGATCATTTCAATCATGTTCCCCGTTTCTTGTCGGGAACAAGGAGGCCCGTCCGCATGCCCGGACCGAAACCTCCTTGGAACACACGACAAGGGATTCCGCCATTCCCTTCACTCCACCTGACTGCCGCAAGACCGACGGACCACCAATGCCGGTTCCACCAGAGCGGAGGTGAAACTCATTTTTCCATCCATCAAATCAAGCAACATCCGCGCCGCCAACCGCCCCAGCTTTTCCTTGTCCTGATTGATTGAAGTGAGGGGAGGATCCAGGTATGGCGCGACATTGATATTGTCACAGCCTACAATCGCGATATCGTCGGGAATCCTTAGCCCCGCTTCTTTGATCGCCTGCATCGCTCCCACCGCCATCCAATCCGACGCGCAAAAAACCGCTTCAGGCGCCTTGCCGGATTCCATCAAACGCTTCATGGCGAGATAACCGCTCTCCACATAAAAATCCCCCTGCAACATCCATTCTTTCCGCACAGGAAGTCCCAGCTTTTTCATGCTATGCTCAAATCCCTGCCGCCGAATCTTCGCCACCGTTGAATCTGGCGTACCGCCAATGTAGGCGATTTCCCTATAACCCAGGCGGTGAAAATGCTCCACAACCAACTGGGAGATTTGGTGGTTGTCGGACATGATATACCCTGAATGCGTCCCTTTTAAGAATAAATCGACCCCGATGCACGGGATTTCACTGTCATCCAATTGCCCGATCACGGACTCGATTTGGTCACCGCTGATGATGATGCATCCATCCACTTGAAAATATTGGCACCGAGCCAGATAATCATCATTTTCCCGGCTCACATCCTGATTGGAAAAGAACAGCAGATCATATCCGTGTGAACCGATTTCCTTTTTAAAGGCATTGATCACATCGACAAAAAAGGGATGGTTAAAATCGGCGCTCACGTTTCCCGCGTAAATCATGGCAATCAAATGCGATTTGGTGGAGGACAGCCTCCTCGCGGAATAAGATGGCTGGTAACCGGTCTCGGCGATGATCTGCAAGATTTTCCGCTTGTTTTTCTCCCCGATGCCCGGATAATTGTTCAGCACCTTGGACACCGTTGATCTTGACACTCCAGCCAGCCGCGCAATATCAGCAATGGTCATTTTCATTGGTCATATCACCGTCATTTGTTTACTGGTCACGATAGGCCTCTTTTCATCCTTTGGAAGAAATCGGTTTCCCCATACCAAGATCATATAGGATAAAAAGCAGCGCAGTCAATCGTCATTTCCAAATATTTTAAAATAACATTCATTTTTACCCTTCCTTATAGGCGCCTCCCTGTACCCGCGCGGACTTATACGCCCTGAGCGTTGCCGTTACGGTTATAGCGACGCCCCACCCATCCCCAAATAGATTATTGACTTTTCCGACTATTTCTCATAAGATGAATCATGGAAACCGGTTTACCCATGGAATAGCCTCATTTTTTAGAAAGGGGAAAGGCCGTTTCCATGCTTAAACGAAACCCAAAGGAGGAACCCCATGTCTCTCAAACTAACCCTCACCACAGGAGTGGCGTTGTTGGCCGGTTTAACCATCACCGCAGGGAGCTTTCTGTTGCCATCCCCTGATCGCACATCCGCCGCGGGAACTTGGATTCAAGTGTGGAACGATGAATTTAACGGAACATCATTGGACACTTCCAAATGGAGTTTTGAAACCGGTCCCGGACCCAATAACGAACTTCAGCTTTATACCACCAACAACCTCTCTCTTGAAAGCGATCCCAACAATCCGGCAAATAAATATCTGACCATCCAAGCCAAAAAGGAAGACCGATCTCATAACGGACAAATGTTCCATTATACTTCCTCCCGCGTGAACACCGCCGGCAAATTCGATTTTCGCTATGGCAAAGTGGAGATGCGCGCTAAGCTTCCTTATGGACAAGGAATGTGGCCCGCCTTTTGGATGTTGGGCAGCAACTTTCCGCAAGTAGGCTGGCCGAATTCGGGGGAAATCGACATCATGGAGTATGTGGGCAAAACCCCGACCACCGTCTACGGCACCCTTCACGGTCCCGACTATAACGGAAGCACGGGAATCGGCGCTTACCACGACATGCCGGACAACCCCAGCACCCAGTTTCACACGTATACGGTCGAATGGGAACCCAACGTGATCCGGTGGTATGTCGACGGCCAACTCTATCAAGTGCGGACACCGGAAGACCTGGATGGGCGCCCATGGGCGTTTGACCACAATTTCTTCATTATCCTTAACTTGGCCGTAGGCGGAGATTGGCCCGGCTCTCCAGATAACACGACCATTTTCCCACAAAAATACCAGATCGATTATGTGCGTGTGTACCAACGCCAAAACCAAGACTACGCACCTGCGCCCGACAAATCGTTTGTCACATTGAAAGCCGCGGCCAACGGCAAATTCGTCACGGTCGACAAGTTTGTCGGTGACCGCAAACTGCGCGCCAACCGGGACGCAGCCAGCGTATGGGAGATGTTTGAAGTGAAGGATCTGGGCAATGGCCAAGTGGCTTTGCTTTCTTCAACCGATTACAAATATGTCTCCGTCAAACCGGATGGCTCCGTTGCTGCGGACCGTTCCACCATTGGACCGTGGGAAACCTTCCAAGTGGAAACCACCGCGGACGGGAAAAAAGCCTTAAAAAACTTGGGCAACCAGAATTATCTGAGTGCCGATCTGGGATTGGACTCTTTGTTGGTCTGTAACCGTCCCGTTCACAACACCTGGGAACACTTTGATTTTGTTGCAAAATAATGGGAACGGAAAAAAGATTGGGTTGACATCCATGCTTGATGATGAATAAGCGGGCAACACTTCAACCGGACACCTGAAACCGAATGGCTCCCCCCAACCAAAGATGGTGAACCAGTGGAGAACCACTTTTGCGGCGCGGGTAGTTTCTCATTGGATGCTGATTCATCATAGAGTGATGATTTTATTTATGGAGGACAAGGATACTGATGGAACGGGAAGCGTTTTGGGAATCGTTCCATTATGTTGGATTTACTCCAGTACGATTTTAAAGATCGGTTCCCCCATTGATCCGTTATGAAAAAACCAGCACCAAGACCATGGTCTTGGTGCTGGTTTTTTCACGTTTACCGTTGCCCTCAACTCCATCTCACCGAACATTCACCCAGCACTTCATCTCCCCACAACAGTTGCAAGCGGTCTCCGGCGCGTACTTTGCCCACACCGGCGGGAGTGCCCGTATAAATGATGTCCCCCGCCCCCAATCCCAAGTGGTGTCCGCAAAAATCGATGATCGTTTGCAAATCAAATATCATGTCACGGATATTGCCGCGCTGCACTTCCACCCTATTTTTCACCAAGGAAAAATCTTTCTCCCGACAAACCCGTTCCCCGGGGAATTCACAAAACTCCGTCACCAAGGCGGAGTTGGGGAAACCTTTGGCCAGGAGCCAAGGATGTCCTTGCTCTTTCAATTCCTTTTGCAGATCGCGCAAGGTGAAGTCGATGCCGAGGGCAAACTGATCCACGAGCTCTGCCACCTGAAGCCCCGCTTGATACGGTTTCGCGACATGAACAACCAGCTCCGCTTCATAGTGCACATCCCCTTTGCCGCCGGGCAACGCGATCTCTTGCCCTTTTGCCCACGCCAGCGCATGGGTGGGCTTGGCGAAGACCATCGGGGATGTGGGCACGTCGTTCCCCAGTTCCGCCGCATGCAAACGATAATTTCTGCCCACGCAATAAATGTTGCGAATGGTGTTCATCTTCCATCTCTCCCCATTTTCAAGTGCTTCTGTCGATTGATTAATTCGTCACTTTAAAAAGATAACCCAGGCGAAAACCTCTGTGAACCAACTGTGCGCAGGTCAGCCAAACAAAAAAGAGGAGCCCCGTGACGGCAGGCTCTTCCCTCTTTTCTTCAAGTCTGCGCCCGTTTGCTCCTCGCCCAATCATAGTCCCCGTCATAGCGGATGAGCCGCTGATCCGCCAACCAATAAATCGTGCCGAACAGGCGGTTCAAGAAATACCGGTCATGGGAGATGGCCAGAATGGTTCCGGGAAATTCCGCCAGCGCTTCTTCCAGTGCTTCCCGCGAGTCAATATCCAGATGATTCGTCGGCTCATCCAGCACCAACAAATTGATGTCCTGATACATCAGTTGAGCCAAGCGCAACCGCATCCGTTCCCCACCACTCAACTCTTTCACTTTGCGGAAGACGGCGGAACCATAAAAGAGAAAGCGGGCCAACAGCTGACGCGCCTCTCCTTCAGTGACGGCGACTTCCTCCCTGAACGCTTCGATCACGGTTTGCTCCGGTTCACCCTCATACCCCGCTTGGGAGAGATAACCGATTTTCACACCCGCACCCAACCGAACCGTGCCTTCATCCGCTTCTTCCTGTCCCAGAATGATACGCAACAGCGTCGATTTGCCCGTCCCGTTCGCCCCCACGATCGCGCTTCTTTCACCGAAGCGAACCAGGACATCGCTCTCCGCAAACAGCAGGCGATCCCCGTATAGCTTGCCAATGTTTTCGGCAACGATCACTTCCTTGCCGCTCCGCCCGTTCATGTCAAAGTGCAGGCGCATTTTTTTCCGCTCCAAGACGGGTTTCTTGATCTTTTCCATCCGCTCCAGGGCTTTTTCCATGCTTTTCGCGCGCCGATGCATTCCCGCATTGGGCGGGTTGGCGCGGTTGGCCCATTCTTTGAGCCGTTTGATCGTTTCTTTCATTTTTTTGATTTTCTTCTCTTGCTCTTGATACTCTCTAAATTCAGCCAACAGGCGCTCTTCCTTTTGCCTGATGAAGCTGGAATAGTTGCCCGGATAGATGACGACTTCTCCATCTTCCAAATCCCATGTTTCCGTGGTCACACGGTCAAGAAAGGTTCGATCATGGGACACGACCATCACCGCGCCTTGATACTTTTGGATATAAGTCTCCAACCATTCAACGGAAGGCAAATCCAAATGGTTGGTCGGTTCGTCCAGCAACAGGCAATCCGGTCGGGCCAGAAGCAAAACGGCCAAACCGACTTTCGTCTGTTCACCGCCGCTCAATTGCCTGAACGGCTGGTCCCACATCTCTTCCTGAATGCCCAATCCTTTGGCCACTTGGGCAATCATCGAATCGATCTGGTAACCGCCTCCTTGCTCAAACCGTTCCCGCAACACGTCCCATTCATTGAGCAGGCGGGTCAGCTTCGCTTCATCCGCGGCCTGTTCACTCATCTGGAGCGATAGCTGATTCATCTTTTGTTCGATTTGCAAAAGTTCCGCAAAAGGTTGCCGCAATATCTGTTTCACCGTCGTCGCTTCGTCCGCTTCCGGCAGTTGCGCCAGATAGCCCACTTTCGCTTGCTTGCGGATGAAGACCTCTCCTTCGTCGGGCGACTCGATCCCGGCCAAACACTTCAGCAGCGTGGTCTTCCCGCTTCCATTGGCCCCGACCAACCCAATGCGGGCTTGGTCGTGGATTTCTCCATTTATATGTTTCAGCACCCATGTGGCACCCAACATCTTTTTCAGTTGATGACATGCGCATACGATCATCGACAAGCACTCCTTTTTGGGCACAAAAAAGCCATCAGCAAGCAAACCCTGCTCATGGCTTTTTCCCCGTATATGGTGAGAAAAGTGAGGGTTCCTTACGCTACACATCGAATCGCAGGGTTATGGCTAAAAAAGGACACACGTATCCCGTCCATCGCCAAACCATAGGTAATGGCAGTGATTTCCACAGCCAACCAAACCATGCAACGATTCCATGCGCAGTTCATGAACCCTCACCCCCCTTGTCATTGATCGATAGTTTGCACTTCTCTATTTTATTTGAAATATCGGCATTGCACAAGTCCTTTTTCACTGACGGGGACGCCTCCGAAGCCCCTAGTTTGAGACGGGTTCACTAAGACGTGTCTGGCAAATCATTTTGACCGATAGGAGGCGGTGGAAAAACCTTTTCCCGATGAGCGCCTCGTCACGCGTGAAGCGAATGGGAAAACGGTTTTGGAACCGCCGACATATTTATCAGACACACCCTAATCATTCAAGCCTTTGCTCTCCGCCGCCTCCGTTTTGACCGGTTCCTTCCCCGGCAGCGCGGAACACGGGCGGGCTTGGTCGATGGAAGGGTGGGGGGCGTTTGCGACGGGGCGTTACCGGGCATATCGCCTCCTCCATCACCTTCATCGCCCTCGTCGCCCCCAATCCCATCCTTTGTCACCCAAATATTATTATTGCAACCGATATTCACCGCACCGCCCTGTTTGATCAAACAATGGAATTTCGGAATGAAATTGAACACGCACATGCTATTCCTCCTTTCCGCAGAAAAGGAATTACCCTTGCCGTTTTCATGGATCAGGCCATCCATGAAAACTCAAGCGGCGGTTGGTCGTTCCACATCGGCAAGCTCAAGAGGCACCTTTTCTGCTAATCTATGCTTCAAGAAAGCAGAGTGTCAGGGCATAGATTCGGATAAACCAATATAAACAATTCATTTGACCATAATATTCAGATTATTTATAATGATATCATCATAAAGATACCTGCAATTCATTTCATTGCTCGCTGGGAGGGGTATCATTGACCCAATACATGTTTACGGGGTTTCCAGGCTTTATTGCTTCCAAATTGTTTCATGCCTTGCAGGAAAAATCCCCATCGGCTTCGTTTGTTTTTCTCGTTCATCCAACACAATTGACTAAAGCCCGTCATATGTGCTCGAATCCACACATTCAACTTCTGCCTGGGGACATTACAAAAGAACATCTCGGCTTGTCAAAAAATCAGTTGAAACAACTCCAAGAAGAAGTCACCCATGTCTTTCACTTGGCGGCTCTCTATAATCTCGCCGTGCCAAAAGAGGCCGCCCACGCCGTCAATGTGGTCGGGACCGAACACGTCAATCGCTTCGTCCGGTCGCTGAACAATTTGCAACGGTATGTCTACTTCAGCACCGCATATGTTTCCGGAGACCGTGAAGGCCCGGTTACGGAAGATGAGCTTGATTGTGGACAAGGGTTTAAAAATCATTATGAATGGTCCAAGTTTGAAGCTGAAAAGAAGGTGGCCCAACTTGAGGGCGTGCCGGTAACGATCCTTCGCCCCGGAATTGTGGTTGGCGATTCCCAAACAGGGGAAACCGCGAAGTTTGACGGGCCATATTTCATCATGCGCTTTTTGGATGCGCTCCGCCAATGGCCCATTCCTTACATCGGAAAAGGAGAAGCTTATTTCAACATGGTTCCCGTTGATTATATCGTCGAGGCAAGCCTTGCCTTGGCCCATTCCGAAAAAGCGGTGAACCAGACCTTCCATCTCACCTCTCCTTCTCCTCCCCGCGTCCGTGAACTCATTCATATGATCAGTGAGGAACTGTTGGGGAAAAAACCGGCGCTGACCGCCCCGTTTTCCTTATTCGAGATGATAATGAAACTCCCCCCCATTCCGCGCTGGCTAAGCGTGCAAAAGGAGTCGCTGGTTTATCTGTCATCCCACGCCGAATACGATTGCCGCAAAGCCCGCTCGATCCTTCTGGCGGCGGGCATCGATTGCCCGGATGTTGCTGATTACCTGCCGCAAATCATCTCTTTTTACAAACGGCACAGGGACGATCACGATAAAAAAATCGCCGTTGAATGAAAACGGTTTCACCCAGATCTTCGCCTTCGATCCCAGCAAAATGACAAGCCTGGCGCTCACCGATGCACCAGGCTTGTTGCTTGCGTGCTTACATCCCTTAATGCACATTGCCCACGAACATGCTCATTCCTCTCCCAACCCTCTCTACAGACTTGTCCCTTCCTGTACCGAAACCAGCACATTGGCATGAACCGGTTGCGGTTGCTTTTGCACGGCAGGCTCCGTTCGCTCCTCCACACCCGCATGGCTTTCCTCCGCATGATATGCCGCCATGCCATGAATGCTCAGATCAAGCCCCCGCTGCTCTTCCTCAGGGGAAACACGGATCCCCACACTCACTTGCAGCAGCTTGCCCGCTGCGTAAGCGGAGAGATAGCCCCACGCCGCAACGGCCACGGCTCCCAACAACTGCACCAGCAAGAGGCGGGTCTGGCCCGTTGTGATCCATCCCGCTTGGATGTCGAACAAGCCGACCGCCACCGTTCCCAAAACGCCATTAAATCCATGCACCGCAACGGCGCCAACCGGATCGTCTATCTTCAGGCGCTCCACCCAATCCGTCGCAAAAATGACCAATATTCCCGCAATAAGCCCGATAATGACCGCAGCCGTCTCCGTCACAAAAGCGCAACCAGCCGTGATGGCAACCAGCCCCGCCAGCGATCCATTGATGACCATTCCCGGATCAACCGGTTTCTTGCGGATCAGATAAGCGAGAATCGTGGAAGCGCCCCCGGCCGCGGCCGCAAGAAAGGTGTTTAACGCAATGGTGGACAACCGCGCATCCCCCGCACTCAACGTGCTGCCCGCATTAAATCCAAACCAGCCAAACCACAGGATGAAGGCTCCCGCCGACGCCAAGGGAAGATTGCTCGGTGCAAACTCCCGGTTGGAGCGATTCTCCCCGTTAAAACGATTTTGGCGTGGACCAAGCAATTGAGCCAAGGCCAGCGCCGCAAAGCCGCCCATCGCATGAATCGCCGTCGAACCGGCGAAATCCTTCATTCCCAACCGCGCCAACCAGCCATGCTCAGACCAAATCCAGTGTCCCGAGATCGGATATAACACACCGCACACGATTACCGTAACCAACATATACGCCGAAAATTTCATTCTTTCGGCCACCGCGCCGGAAATGATCGACGCAACCGCAATGGCAAAGGCAATCTGAAACAACAGATAAGCCGCCAACGGCAATCCGCCCGGCCCTTGATCCGGCATCGCGCCAAAGACCTTGCCGATCAAGCCAGCCACATCTTCCCCAAACATCAGGTGAAATCCGATCACATAAAAAGCCAGTGTGCCAAAGGTTAAATCGACAAAGACTTTCATCGTGACATTGACCGCATTCTTCGCCCGCACAAAACCGGCCTCAAGCAGACTAAATCCACCTTCCATAAACACAACCATCGCCGTCGCCAACAAAACCCATAGCGTATTAAGTTCAATATTCATAACAATCATTTTCCTCCCGCACTCTTTTATGTGATTTAGTATACGATATGATTGTTATGTTTTTCAACAATTTTATGTAAGTATATTTAACATGATTTTTTTATTCATGGAAGCATATATGACACAAACTTGAGCAAATGGGCATATTCCCTGGACTTTTGTCCACAAATCTCAAAATTCAAAAATATCCCGTTGGTTTTCAGCGTTGGACGTCGACACCATCGTCGCAACAAAATGACACCCCAGGCTCTGATTGCCTGGGGTGTCCCCGGTTGCCAATGATGATTAGCCATTGTGATCCTCTCTAACGCGGTTCCTTTAAACGGCACTCGTCAGAGAAGAGTCGGCGTTTTGATCCGCCGCTTGTTGCTTGGATGCATCAAATTCATTTTCGCTTTTCGCCACGACGATGGTGGCGATCCCGTTTCCGATCATATTGACAATCGCCCGCGCCTCCGACATGAAGCGGTCAACGCCGAGCAATAAAGCCAACCCCTCCATCGGGATGACCTGCATCGCACTCAGGGTGGACGCCAACACGATAAATCCACCGCCAGTCACCGTCGCCGCGCCCTTGGATGTCAGCATGAGAATGGCGATGATCGTCAACTCTTGCGTAAGACTCAGGTCCACCCCGCTCACTTGAGCCAAGAAGACCACCGCCATGGTCAAGTAAATGGAGGTTCCGTCCAGATTGAAAGAATAACCTGTGGGCAGAACCAAGCCCACCACCGATTTGGAACAGCCATACTTCTCCATCTTGTCCATCATCCGTGGCAAAACGGATTCGGACGAAGAGGTGCCTAGCACGATCAGCAATTCTTCCTTGATGAATTTCAAATAATTCCAAAGGCTGAAGCCGTACTTTTTGCAGATGAGATTGAGCACGACAAAGACAAAGAAAAACATGGTCAGGTAGACAGACAGCATCAACTTCCCTAGCGGAATGAGCGTGGACAGGCCATAGTTGCCGATGGTATAGGAGATCGCCCCAAATGCGCCAATCGGAGCCACCCGCATCACGATATTCACGATCTTGAAAAAGGTGTGGCTCAATCGGTCAAAGAGCTCGATGACGGGATCGCCGAATTTGCCGAGGGAAGCCAAAGCGAATCCGAACAGGACAGCGAAAAAGACCACCTGGAGGATATCCCCTTTGGCAAACGACTCCACCACATTGGAGGGAACGATATGGATCAGAAAGTCAACCATATCCATTTTCTCCCCTTCATGGGCAAACTCAGCTACCTTCTCGTTCATTTTGGACCCATCCAAATGCACTCCCGCCCCCGGTTTTACCACGTTGGCGACAATGAGGCCAATGATCAGGGCGAAGGTGGTCACGATCTCAAAGTAAAGCAACGCTTTTCCTCCGACCCGCCCCACTTTTTTCATATCGCCTATTTTGGCGATTCCCAGGACAATGGTGAAAAAGATAATCGGGGCGATCACCATCTTCACCATATTAATGAAAATGTCGCCAAGCGGCTTCAAGTTTTTGGCTGTTTCCGGCGCAACGGTGCCGAGGATGATGCCGATGGCTATGGCACTCAACACCTGAAAGGTTAAATTCGTGAATAATTTCTTCATCCACCTCTACCTCCACAGTAAGCGTTTTTATGAAAATGAATAAAAAGTCCAGTCTTCCCCTTATGCCCCTCCTTTTCAATCGGGACGGTCTTGATGGAAACGGAATTTCATGCCTTGGGGATTCATCCGCCTACACGCCGCGGGAGGTAATCGCTTTCATTTTTTTCGAGAACCTCCCATTTGTAACTAACATGTTACTCTATAACCCTCCGTCCGTGTATGTTATGTAAATAATAAAAAGGTTTTGTAACAAAAGTAAGCAAGGCACCGTTATCTGTGGGGTGCCTTAAGATACGGAACGATTTTTTCTTTATTCATCTCACATAAACGATAGTGCGCTACCGGGCGCCCAACCGAACGATAAGTCAAGGTAGCCGTCACAAACCCGATATCGGTGAGGAATTTCAAATATTTGCGGACCGACACCCGCGAAATCCCCACTTTATCGGCCAACTCTTCTGTGGAAAACCCCTCATTCCCCAGTTCAAATATCAGGTTCACCACACGTTGCAACGTCTCTTGGGCCAATCCCTTGGGCAGCTCTGGCCTGGTTTCCTTGGCTCTGCTTTGATACAACAACCAATTGTCCAAATCTTCTTGGCTCAATTCCTCTTGTTTTCTCATCAATTCATGTTCTTGCTGGTACATCCGCAAAGCGGCGTTCAAACGCTCAAACTCAAAGGGCTTGATCAGATAGTCAACCGCCCCAAGCCGCAGGGCCGTTTTGATGCTGTGCATGTCATTCGCGGCGGAGATGACAATGACATCAATACTCTTCTCTTCCTTGCGGATCTCCTTCAACAATGCCAAGCCACTTTCCCCCGGCATAAAAATATCCAACAATACCAAATCGGCCATTTTCTTATCCAACACCGCCTTGGCTTCCATCGCGTTGGCCGCAACCCCGATGCACACGAACCCGGATATGGACTCCAGATAGCGTTTGTTGATTTCCGCCACCATCGGATCATCCTCCACAATCAACACTCGTATCACGATGACTCATCCTTCGCTTTGTACGGTAGATTGATGGTAAATGTCGTCCCATCTCCATCGGACGTCACAACCAAAGTGCCACCTAATTTTTCAACACTGCTCTCCACCAAATACAATCCATAACCGCGATTTTTCCCTTTGGTTGAAAAGCCTTGCTTAAATATGTCCCCGCGGATTTCATCGGGAATTCCTCCCCCGCTGTCCTGAACGGAACACGAGAAAACCGTCCCATCGTATTTAAGGAAAACACTGATTTCTTTCTTTTCACCACCCTCCACCGCCTCAATCCCATTGTCTATCAAATTACCGAGAATGGTAATCATCTCACCCACCAGCTCAGGGTCTCGCGGCAGCGGTAATGGGCAATCACCCGATAGATGCAACGTTACGCCATGTTCCCTGGCATAACTGTATTTGCTCAACAAAAATCCCGCCAAGACAGGCTCTTTCACCAGCCTGGACACCGCGCCCACTTCCATTTGGTAATGATCGGTGATGTGCTGAATGAAAGAAGACAGCTTGTCGTACTCACCGATATGCACCAGCCCCAAAATGACATGCAACTTGTTAAGGAATTCATGCGCCTGCACCCGCAATGCTTCGGCATATGATTTTACGCCGGTCAGTTGTTCCGCCAGCTGCTTCAGTTCCGTTTTGTCCCGAAACGTGGCAATGGCGCCGACCACTTGATTTTCCACTGTTACGGGAACTCGATTCACCACCAGGGTCAATCCGTTCAAACCGTATTCTTGATCAACCTCCGCCCTCCCACTCTCCAAAACATGCCGCAATCGCGATTCTGGCATAACTTCCTCAATGTTTTTTCCGACCAGTGGCCCAACCAGTCCTCTTCTCTGAAAGATGCGAACCGCTTCGGCATTGGCCACGACGATCTTCTCTTCATGATCGACTGCCAAAATGCCTTCCCGCACAGACTCCAGCATGGCGTTGCGCTCCTGCAGCAGCCCGGCGATCTGAAAAGGTTCCAATCCGAACAATATCTTTTTAACCTTGCGGGCCAACACCAAGGCCCCCGCTGCGCCCACCAAAACACCTACGATGACACCGATGTAAATGTTGCGCGCGCTTTGCGCCTTGGCCGCTTCCACCCGATCCATCAAGATCCCGACAGCGACCACCCCCACTTGCTTTCCTGCGGCGTTCCGAATGGGTTCAAACGCGCGCAACGACTTTCCGAGGGTCCCATCCGCCACAGAAATATATTCTTTCCCGGCCATCGCCTTGTCTTCGTCTCCACCGACAAAACGCTTGCCGACCTTCGTCTGATCCGGATGTGATTTTCGAATGTGATTCATATCCATCACGACGATAAACTTCACCTGGGTCATCCGACCAATCTCACTGGTGAACGACTGAATCTGCCTGTCATCCTCTTTCCCTTCCAGCGCATCGATCACCAGCGGCGAATGCGCCACCATTCTGGCAATATCGAGCGCCTTGTCGGTCAGGTGTTTATCCGTTTCTTGAACCACTTCCCTGCTTATCAAAAATCCGGTGACGGCCAATGCCAATATGACCACTGTGGCGACAAGAAGGGACATCGCCGCTTGCAAGCTAATTACCTTTTTGCCGAATTTCATGTCATTCCCTCTCACTTTCGCCGTGAATAGGTTTATTTTATAATTGTATCTTTTAGAATAGAATGGTAAAGGGATTTGTCAAAAAAAGGAATGGAAATCGAGTGGGAGAAGGTGACTAACCCCCGTTCTCTCACACCATCCCACATACCGTTCAGTATACGGACGGTGGTTCACTTTTTCACATCGAAGTGGATGAAGAATAGATAACAAGAAAAAACCACTTTCCAGTAGGAAAGTGGTGAGGCTGCTGACAAACTGCCTTGAAAGGCAGGGTCAGCAGCCTTTTTTGTCGAATCAATAAAAAA